>DATKRE010000152.1:0-6609 GCA_035532335.1 Xanthobacteraceae bacterium
CAGCAGATCATATCGGTGGAGATCGCTGCCTTCGCCGGGGCGCGTGCGCCAGATGCCGAGGTCTATTCCGGTCATGCCGTAGATGTCGAAGGCATGGCGACGCGCAAGCGAGCCTTCGATAATCGCGATGAGCCACGACCAGCGCCAGTGACAGAGAATCCACAAGTTGTGCAGGCGGGACATGGCCGAAAGTGTTTGGCCACCGGTGACTTCTTGTGCCAAATACACGGAGCCAGCGCACACAACGTTGCACGCTCGGATCGTCCTGGCGATGGGCGACCGCACAATACAGCGATCAGACGCCCGCCACATTGTTGGCGGGTGCATAACCCAGAATTTTCCGCCCTCCATCTCTTCCGCCAAGCTGCGCTCGCACCAAATCAGCCGGGATGTGATGCAGCCCTGCGGTACGTCGCCCCGCATTAGAGCCATCACCACGGTGTCGGCCGGAGTTGCATTCGGATGAAAGCGCACGTCATTCGTCTGGATGAGCCGCTTCATCCGTCCCGCACTCGCACGGTAGAGCTTCTCGGCGGAGGTCAGGTCGTGGCCGATGACAAGCCGCAAGCCCCGTGACTCAAGCGAGCGTAGTAGGGGCGGTATGAGCTTCGCGCCAACTATGTGTACGCGATCAAACGGCAGCCCTTCGTCGGGTGCGAACTCGTCAAGAAAATCACGGAACTCGTCGTGAGAAGGCCTCGCGTTACTGATAAGTACATTTCCATCGTGCATGGCGTCGGTGCCTCATGAGCCGGAATTCTTTCACGCCCCCGCCCGGCTCCAGGTCGAGAAGCGCCGCACACGAATTTCTCGTGCACGACGGCAGGTTGGCGCATGCGCCCGGGATGTTCCATGCTTGGCGCGCGCCGTTGCGAATCTGCCGATTGACATTGAGTCCACGCCTTCATGGCGAGCACCCGGCGCTTTCCGCAGCGGGTCCGGGCGCACGACATCGAACCGCAAGCAATATTAGACCAACAGGCGTCCGTTCCGTCGAATATGGCAGGACGAGTGCCTCGAAATGCCGCGTGAATCCGTCAACGATTTGATCAACCTGTTCGTGATAAGGCCCGCGTCGCTCGACGACGTTGGTGAACCACCTTGTCGCCAGCCGCCGCACATCGGCGAGCGGCAAATCGGCTATTGGCCTACCGGTGAAATCGGAACCTAATCGCGAGACAAGTTCCGTACCGTGGAGGCGAACGCTGAAGGCTTTCCCATTGGGCCCGACGTCGATCAGGGCCAAATGACCGAGGATATAGCGCATTTTGACTGGATCGACGCGGTCGCGTGTCGGCATCGGATCGGTGCCGCGTTCGCGGTCCCAATACTGGTAGAGCCGACGGAGCAACGGATCGCTGATGCGTGGAGGGACGGCGGTCAGCGAATTCATGGTGCTTCGGCTCCAAGTTTTGACGGAATTGTCCGAAGCGCCGGACGCGCCCACGCGCCGGACGGGCAGGTTCCGGTCGAAGGCGCGTTACGGAGGGTCCCGCGCGTGTTCGTATAACGTGTCGACGGCCGTTCTTGCCGGACAGGGTGCGAGACCGACGGTGGCGACGGGACCCGGAAAAACGCTGCCCGTCCCCCAAGGATGGGCGCAAGAAATCGCAGCTCGCAACCGCCGCACCACGCCGAGGCGGGTGAACGCGCGGTGTTAAGGCCTTGGTCGGCCAGACGTGCTAGAGTATGCATAAGCAATAAAAATACGTAGTATTCGAGACAAGCTTGGTGTCTCGCTTGACAACTTTGGATTGAGCGCGGATGGGAGATTTTCAGTCGAATTTCCAGGAGGCGCTGCGGCGGCGCCTGTTTCCGAACGCGCCCTTGCATCTCAAACAGGTTGCGGGGGCGATCGGACGTTCGGAAAACACTGTCACCCGCTGGTGGCGCGGTGAGACGCGCATTGTGGGGGACGATCTTTTTCGAATCGCGAGATTTCTCGCGAATCGCGGCGATGTTGCGTTTTTGCCGGAGATCTTCGGCGATCTAGTGCCTGGCATGGACGCACGAGCGGGCACCGACGAGAAGGTGCTTGAGTTGATCCGCGCTATTGTGCGCCGACTGGGTGCGGCCGACAGCGCGGGCGGCGATCGATATGTCTGGATCACTGCCGAAGGAGAGATGGCAATAGCCGCCTCGGGGCACGCCGGTTACGTCCGGCGCGCGCTACGTTTGTCTCACAGTGTGGCCGATTTGGCGAACTACGCGATGCGGGTTCTGGGCTGGATCGCCATAACAGAGCGTACTGACGACCACACCGTGGTCATCCGGCATGACGGCCGGCGAGTCGCGCCGCTTGCCGCTGAGCGTATCTGCTCGTGGCTGGATGACCACGCCGATCGGGTGCCGCATGTTCGCCGCTTGGTTCATTTGGACGATCAATGGGTCGAGGCGCGTCACACAAGCGCTGCTGCCGCGGCCGCAATCGCGAGGATCGCGTATATCGTTCGCATTCCGCGCCGGCCATGGGTTGTCAAATCGTTGCCGCTCGATGCCATTACAGATCCTTTGCTCGGCAACCTGGCACGCATCCATAACGAGGCTCCCGATCAGCTCATTCGTGCCGCGGCCGATCTCGGCGCTTTCACGACCAGCTCTCTCTTTGGTGGTGCCGGTGACGAGGTTGTTTCTCAGCACGTCGCGACCGGCTTTGGGTTCGACACGTCTCACGTCGTCGGCATGAATGTTCTCGCGCGCGCCGATACGGATTACGCCTTGATGCTGCACGCGCGAATCCTGCGTACGCGGCGCGAGGGCCCCAACTACAACGAACTCATCGGTACAATCGACGATCGGCACGTTCGGTATCTCAATTTGGCGCTGCCGGAACCCGGTCCGCAGGGTCGTGTCCTGACGTCGACGGTGATGCTCGAGCTCGAGCGGGTGAACGCTTGATCCACCGCGATTGGTGCAGCGAGCGGCGATAACCCCAGCGTCCAACACCATTTGAATCGCCGCGCTTGGCGGCCGGCCGCAGCCGGCGGCGCCGTCACACCGACGCGTGCGGCATGCCGAGGCGGGCGGAAAGGGCTTCCGCGGCGGCGGGCAGAAACGCCTGTGGATCGGGCAGGACCAACGCTGCCGACCGTACGTGATGGTGTGCGGGGTTGACGCCCGGAGGCGCTGCCCCTTGTTCGGTCAGCGCCTTCACTGCCTTGAGCAAGCGGTTGCGCGCCATGATGATGCCGTTGTCGGTCGAGACCAGGTTCTCGCGGCTACGGTCGACAATCGGTCCCATGCTTTCCTGCAGGCTGGCGTCCTGCATGGCGATGCCCTCGACGCCGCTGAAGCTGCGGCCGGCCCTCTGCGCCGCACGATCCATTAGATAGTCGTTGTCCTTGTTGGCACGCGGCCGATAGGTGCCTGGCACGTAGGTCACGTGGACACCCTTGCCGTTGCGCATCGCATCGAGCTCAGCCCCGGTGAGCGCGCGCGTCGGGTGGAAATCGAAGCTCCACGCCCAGCAGCTCTGATCGTCGATCGGGATCCAGAAATGCCCGTGCACCGGGTGATCGGCGCGTGGCGGCACGATTGTGAAACATGGCATGACCCACGGCGTGATGCGCCAATACCAGTTGCCGTTCTCGGCCTTGCGGCGCGCACCGATGAATAAGCCGCCGGGCGCCTCGGCTACCTCGAAATGCGGCCGGGCATCGTTCAGGTTGTACTGGTTGCCCTTGGCGCCCTTGAACAGCGGATCGGTCTGCAGCGCGGCACGATGCAGGAACGAGACATGGCTCGAATCGATGCCGCCCTCGAGCGCCTGAAGCCAATTGCACTCCTGCAAACGCTTGGAAACGAAGCGCTGTTCGGATGCCACGAGCGCGAACTCGAACTCGGGCAAGGGCGGTTGTTTGTCCGGCGGTCCCATATAGGTCCACAGGATGCCGCCGCGTGCGATGAGCGGATACGAGGCGAGCTTGATGCGCCGGCAAAAGCCGGTCTCGGCGCCCTCCGACGGCACCTCGATGCACTGGCCGGTGACGTCGTACTTCCAGCCGTGATAGGCGCAGCGGATGCCGCCTTCCTCGTTGCGGCCGAACCATAGCGACGTGCGGCGATGGGCGCAGAATTCCTCGATCAGCCCCATGCGGCCGCTGGTGTCGCGCAGCGCCAGGAGTTGCTCGCCGAGCAGCGTGACGCGCACCGGCGGACAGTCGTTCTCGGGCAGCTCGTCGGCGAGCAGGGCAGGAATCCAGTAGCTGCGGAACATGCGACCCATCGCGGTGCCGGCACCGGTCCGCGTCAGCAGCACGTTCAGCTCGGGTTTCAGCATGGCCCGATCCTACACGATCCGGTGCGGCGGCTCACGCCTCAGAAGGTCTCGCGCCACGGCCGCAGCTCGATCTCCCAGGCCCAGGCGCTGCGGTGCTGGCGGTGGAGCTGGAGATAGGTCTGGGCGATGGCGTCGGGCTCGAGCAGGCCATCGTCGCCGCGCTGGGATTCGCGCGGGTCGCCGGCGCGGCGGATGCCGCCGTCGATCACGACGTGGCAGACATGGATGTTCTGCGGTTGCAACTCGCGGGCGAGGGCCTGGGACAGGCCGCGCAGCGCGAATTTTCCCATGGCGAAGGGGGCTGACCTCGGGTAGCCCTTGACGCTGGCCGAGGCGCCGGTGAAGAGCAGCGTGCCGCGGCCCTTTTTCAGCATGTCGCGCGCCGCCAGCTGCGCCACCAGGAAACCGCCGAAGGCGGAACTCATGAGCGATTGCTGGACGGCTAACGCGTCCACCTCGGTAATACTGCCGGGCACCCGCTGTCCGGCGTTGTAGACGACGAGATCGGGCGCGCCAAGGTCGCTTTCGACCCGCTTGAAGAGCGCTTCGACATCGTTGGGCTTGCTGGCGTCGCAGGCATAGGCGCGGCCGCCGGTCTCGGCGCACAGGCCTGCGAGTTTCTTGGCGTCGCGCGCGGCGAGCGCGACCCGCATGCCTTCCTTGGCGAAGAGCCGCGCCAGTGCGGCGCTCAGGCCGCTGCCGGCGCCGACGATGAGCGCAACCTCGGCCACCGCGCCCTCGGTCTCAGTCGCGGCGGTCGGGCAGCAACGCCTCGGCGGCGTCGCGCGCGGCGGCGCGCTTCAGCGCCTCGCGCTTGAGCTCGACCATGACCGGCTTCTGCTGGCGCGCGCGCACCATGCCGGAATTGACGTGGGTCGCGGTCCCGGCGGCGAGCAGGCGGAAGCCCAGGAGCTGCGGCGCGTCGGGCGTGCCGCCGAGCTCGGCCTCGACTTCCTGGCCCTTGAACAGCCGCATGATGTTCGCCTTCTCGATCACCGCCGGCTCGAACGGCAGGTCGCCGCTCACGCCCTGGAGGCGGAGCGCGCCGCGGCGGCTTTGCGGATCGAACCAGCGGACGACGCCGCGCGTGGTGCGGTCGCGCGCCGGCGGTGGTGCGAACGGCGCCACCTCGACCGGCGCCTGGACCTCGGCGCGGCGCACCAGCGTCGGCGCCGGCGGTGGTGCCGGCTTCTCGACGACCGGTGCGAACTCGACCGGCGCGGCGGCGCGCGGCTTGCGGCCGCGGCGCTTGGGCGCGGTCTCGGCCGCTTCCGATGCGGGCACCGGCTCGGCGGCCGCTTCGCGCGTGTCGGCGGTCGCAGCCGCTTCTTCCGCGCGCTGCGGATTATCGAGCTTGGCGAGCGTGCGATGCACGGTGTCGATCAGTTCGGCAATCTCCTGCTGCGAGGTTGGACGCTCGGCCAGCAGCTTGGCGATCATGCGGGCGGTATTCGCCGTCGCAGAAGACATCGTGGTCCCCTGTTTCACCTAATGGACTGGAACGGTCGCCGCGAGGTGGCGGCAATCGAAGAATGGGCAAGACCGGCGGTGACGATCGGATCGCGTCCGCGGTCCAGGCAGGCAATCTCTCATAGCATGCCCCCGCCCTTTGGCAAACTGCGCGATGAGCCTTCGCTCTCTCTGGCCGATAGGATATGGGAAATATGTTGCACCGATGATACGCAGTGTCGTCGGCCGGCGTCGTGATCATGCTGTGTCTCGCGCGCGTGCACTGCGCTCGGCGCATAGCGGATCGTCGCCGACTCGTATTTGACACCGGTCGGCTCGGGTGTTACCAGCGCCATGGAGCGGCGCGTCGCGCCCTTCGTGCAGGGTGTTCCAGAAAGGATTTTTCCGGTTCCATGCCGCGGATTTCGGTCGGCGACTGTCAGCTGCATTACGAACGCACCGGCGGCGGCTTTCCGGTCGTCTTCATCACTGGCCTGAGCGGCCACGCCAATTATTGGCGCGAGCAGGTGCCGGTCTTCGCCCGCGCCTTCGATGTCGTCACTTTCGATCATCGCGGCATCGGCCAGAGCGACCACAGCCGCATTTCCTACACCGTCGAGCGCCTGGCCGCCGACACCATCGGCCTGCTCGATGCGCTCGAGATATCCAAGGCGCACATCGTCGGCCATTCGACCGGCGGCGCCATCGCCCAGATCCTCGGCATCGAGCATCCGCAGCGCCTGGCGAGCCTCTCGATCTGCGCCAGCTGGCCCAAGGCCGACGCCTATTTCCGCCGCCTCTTCGCGCTGCGCAAGGAGATCCTGGCGAAGCTCGGCCCCACCAGCTATGTCCAGGCCAACTCGCTCTTTCTCTATCCCGCC
>DATKRE010000153.1:0-75308 GCA_035532335.1 Xanthobacteraceae bacterium
ATGCATTGAGAGAATCGAGTGGGAATTGCCTCCATTCGTGAACACCCAGCGCTCAAAATTCCGGACGGCGTATTGGTCCTCTTAATGGCCCGGACGAAGTGAAACCTGGCTGTTATTGCGTGTAAAGCGCCATCGGTGACGCGTAGGATCATAGCGTAGCGTGGATCGCTGCGCAGGCGGGCCTGTTAGGGCTTCTGGCTTCTGGCTTCTGGTGATTGAGGCTGTGTGAAAACTCCGGCTCGGCGGTCCGTTGCTCGTTGACTCCAGAATTCGTGCAACGGGTTGTTGCACGAATTTAAGATCGCCTCGCCGCCCTGAGCACCACTCGGTCTACGCCAGTAGCTATCACGCCGCGCGCTGAACTGGCTCCCCAGCAGCGTCTTGATTGATCGGCGTGCGCTTCTCTTTTGCCGCCGTGGGGCGCTTCTTGTTCAGCATCGCCTGGACGAAAGCATTCCACTTCTTCATCGCGGCGCGTTTCTCCGGCATGTAGTTCCAGCGATCGTAGCTCTTCGAACTGACATCCTGGAGGGTGTGGTTCTGCAGCCGGTCGCGAATTTCCTTCGACAGGCCAGCCTGGCCAGCCAGCGTCTTCCAAGTTCTGCGCAAATCCCGATTGGTCACGACGGGGATTACCTCACGTTCGCGCTGACGCCACATGAATGAGTAAAGCGTGCCATGGCTGACGGGCTTGGTCGGGTCGGTCGCGGACGGGAAAAACCAGCCATGCGCGTTGGGCTTGATGAACTCGATCAGCTCCGCCGCGACTTCGGGGACGGGAATGGCGTGCGGCTTGCCGTTCTTGGTCTTCGACCAATCGATGATGCGCTCCTTGGCGTCCCACTGATCGACATGCAATCGGGCGATTTCCTCGACGCGCTGTCCCGTGAGCATGAGAATGCGCACGGCGCGTGTGTAGGGCGGATGAACGGGCGTGTCGGGGCATTCGAGCCAGCGGTAGAGGCGTAGGAACTCCTCTTCATCAAGCCAGCGGGTTCCGACCTTCTTGGGCTCCGTGGGGATGCCGGCTGCGGGATTGTAGACGAGGTGGAAACGCCGCTGCGACGCGTTTCGGTAATCGTGTTCCGATTTCAGGCCCCAGCTATACGCGGATCGGATGTAGCTGCGGACGTGATCCGCCATCGAACGCGTGCCGCGGTCATAGATTGGTCGAATGAGATCCGTGATTTCGTCGGGCTCAATGTCACGAGCGGGCCGATTTCGGCCGAGCGTATCGGCGATCTTGTTGAAGCCTTTCTCCGCTTCCTTCCAGGACGACTTTCCCGACGCCTTCAGGTGAGCGACGTAGGCTTCGAAAAGATCCGCCACGGTGCCGGGGCGTGTGTCGCCGGCGATCTTGATGCTGCGACCCTTCTGGATCATGTCGGCGAAATCGCGGGTGAAAACTTCGCGCGCCTTGCTGAGTGACATCGACGGATACGAGCCGAGCTTCTTCTTGAGACGCTTCTGATCTCGCCACTGCTGCGCCATCCAGTCCGCCGTGACGCGAGTGGGCATCGGCTTCATGACCAGGACCAGACGGCCGGTGCCGTGCCCTTCGCCATCGATCAGGCTTAGCTGTTTGCCGGTTTGCTCCACCTGCTTCAGAGCGCGGCGTATCTCTCCATCGGTAAGGCTTGGCACTGGGCTCTCCCATCGGTTCTCAAGTGGGGTCGCCAGACGGGTAGTAGGGGTCGGCGACTGGGGTCAAAAGGGCGACTGATCCCCCTCAAAACCGACCCCAATATGCCATAGTGTCCGGCTCCGCGACAAGCCAGAAAATTCAAGTGATTCAATGGGAAGAAGCGTGATCGAGCGTGATCGAAATAGTTCGAGTGGGATGGTTGTGGACCAGAATGATGGCGGTAGCGGACAATTCCAGCGCGCGCTTGACCACTTCGCGCGGATAGACCGGCGTGTGGTCGACGGTGCCGGTCTGCTGTACCTCGTCGGCAATGACCTGGTTTCGCTTGTCGAGAAAAAGAACACGGAACTGCTCGCGGTCCTCGAACGCCTGCGCGGTACGGCAATAATCGAGCACCGCCGACCAGGATGACAACACCGGCCGCTTTTTCACCCCGCCGCGAATAAGCCGGCTTGCCGCCGCCTGCACCAGCTTGAGTTCAGTGATGCTGGCCGGACCCATTCCCTTGATCTGGGCGAGCCGGGCCTCCGGGGCCGAGATTGCCTCGGCGAACGATCCGAAGGTGGCGATCAGGGTCTTGGCCAGCGGTTTGAGGTCGCGCCGCGGCAAGGCGCGGAATAAGACCGCCTCCAGTAACTCATAATCCGACAGCGCTTCGGCGCCGGCTTCACGGAATCGCTCGCGCAGCCGTTCCCGGTGGCCGTAATAATGCGGCGGGGCCTCGGCCAGCCCATCTTGGCCCGCACCCTCGCCCGCGCGTTTTTTCTCCGGCATCCGAATTTTCACGCAATTCCACCGGCGGCTCTTGGCCGTTACCGGCGGCTACAAGGATGACTGGATTGCGGTATTTTGCAATCGGAAAGCAGGAGAACGCCATGGCCAAAGCCGGCAGCTATTCTTACTTGCCGCTCGAACGCGTGGTATTCGGCCGTCCGGCGGCTGAGGCGGTCCTGGAAGAGACGGCGCGCATCGGCGCTGAGCGCGTGTTCATGGTGGCGTCGAAGAGCCTGGCTCGCAACACCCCGGTCATCCGCGCCATCGCCGCCGCGCTCGGTTCCCGCTATGCCGGCCTGTTCGATGGCTGTGTCCAGCACAGTCCGCGCGCGAGCGTCATCGCCGCGGCGCAGGCGGTGCGCGCGGCCGCGCCCGACCTCATTCTGACGGTCGGCGGCGGCACCGCGATCGACACGGTCAAAGTCCTGCAAATTTGCCTGGCGCATGGCGTCGAAACCCCCGAAGGGCTCGACGGCCTGCACGTCTCCATAGACCGCGACGGCAAACGGCACGTACCGGACATCAAGCCCTCGCCGGTGCGCCAGGTGGTGGTGCCGACGACATTGTCCGGCGCCGAGTTCTCCAATCTTGCGGGCATCACCGACGAGCGCATTCGCCAAAAGCATTCCTTCATCGGTCCGAATATCGGCGCGCGTTCGGTCATTCTCGATCCGGAGATCACCCTGCACACGCCGGAATGGCTCTGGCTATCGACCGGCGTGCGTGGCGTCGATCATGCGGTCGAGACGATCTGCTCGATCGAGGCGAATCCTTATTGCGACGGTCTGGCGTTGCATGCGCTACGGCTGTTCGCACAGGCGCTGCCGCATCCGCACGATCTCGCGGCGCGGCTTCTCTGCCAGCAGGCCGCGTGGCTTGCCGCGTCGTCGATCGCGCGTGTCCCTTATGGTGCGAGCCACGGCATCGGTCACGTGCTCGGTGCCTTCGCCGACGTACCGCACGGCCATACCTCGTGCGTCATGCTACCGCATGTGATGCGCTACAACGCGCGTGCCACAGCGGACGAGCAGCGGATGATCGCCGAAGTTCTCGGCAAGCCGCAGGCGCCCGCCGCCGATACCATCGCCGAGCTGATTGCCTCTTTGCAACAGCCGACGACATTGCGCGCGGTCGGCGTCAAACGCGAGCAATTGCCGAAGATCGCCGAGGCGGCGATGTTCAATCAGTGGGTACGCACCAACCCGCAGCCGATCCGCTCGCCCGACGACGTCATGCAGATACTTGATGCGGCGTGGTGAAGTGAAGGCGCGGCCGATGCCGGAGTCTCGTTGGTGCCAAGCGTCACGTTATCAGAGTCGGAACCGATTGAGGCGGGGAGGGCGGCAAGATTGCCGAGCGCGCTGTACAGCATCTTGGCGCGTGCGAGGTTGGCAACGCCGGTCGGGTGTCCGTCGCCGGGAATCGCAAGCGGCCGGCCGGGATAATCGTGTTGGTCCAGCCAAACGTTGATGACTTTCAGGCCAGCGTTCCGCAAGCGCTGCATGATCTGCTCGTCGGAAAAGCCGGACTGGCGCGCGTAGCCGGGGTCCGGCAGGTACAAGATAACGGTCGGGGCGCCGTATTTTTCGTGGGCGAGTTCGGCGGCGCGGATCAAGATGGCGACATAGAGGTCGATGTCGCTCGGCGCGATATGCATAATCGCCGGCTGCACAAAGGCGCGATAGATGGCGCTGCGTGCCAGCAGGGCGTAAACGAGCCCGTGGCAGCGACCCCGCAACGTCGGTCGACCATCGACCAATTTCGTAGCGTGGCGCCAGGAACACAAATTCGGGCATGCAACTCGTTCGTTCGGCGTGCCACTGCGAAGTCAAATAGACAAACAGACGCGGCCGCTCGAGAACGTCCTTGAACAGATCGGTTTCAAGCGCGCGCAAAAACTGTTGCGGTCCGTACGAGCCTACCGCCAAGTTGAGGACGCGCAGCCGTCGTCCGGACAAATCGGCGAACAATTGGGGTAGCGTTTCGGAATCTGCCACGCCGACCCCAAAGGTCATAGAATCGCCGAAGAAGGCGATGGTCGGCCCATCTTTCGCGGAAACGACCTTACGCAGTCCGCGCGAGTCGACGGTGATGTCGGCATCGGCGACGACCTTGCCGGTCTTGGGATCATACTTGGTTTCGTGGTCTACGCCCGGCGTTGGCGCCCAGCCGAGCACGTCATCGAGTCGATTTATACTCGTCGTGTGCCTGGTGTTTGTGGGACCAAGCTTGATGATCGCGCAGGTATCGATAACGCCAAGACAAAGCAGCACAGTGGCGACGGTCGTTGCGCCATCACGGATGCGCCCGGAAACCTTGACGGCGATGCAAACCGTCACGGCGAAGCCGAAATAATAGGCCAGCGCAAACGCCCACTCGCCCAGATATTTCCGGTAAATGTAAAGTGCCGCCGCAAATATCACTGCGGGCACGATGACCTTTGCAAGTGCGAGCAGCCGGATCATGATTGAGGTCGCCTGATGGCGAGCCGAGCTCTGGCTCAAGGCCTCTCTGGCGTAATGCGGTCGCAAAAACAATTCCGGCTTGCGGGTTTAGTAAATTCGCCGTCTTTAACTATGAATGCGCGACGCGTGTTCGACCGCTTCACCGAAAACAAAACGGCATTCATCGCGGCCGCGCGCGGCCCGCGGCAGTCGGGAACCGCAGAACCGACGTGCAACCGCCTTGCGCCGAACCGCCGTTCACACGGCGTAGGGTGGCTTGGTCAGGCCTTTTGGCGAAAGCGTGAAAATTTCGACGCCGGTGTCGGTGACGCCGACCGAATGCTCGAACTGTGCCGATAGCGAGCGGTCGCGGGTCACCGCCGTCCAGCCATCGGATAATACCTTCACATGTGGGCGGCCAAGATTGATCATCGGCTCGACCGTGAAGAACATCCCGGGCTTGAGCACGATCCCTTCACCCGGCCGGCCGACATGCACGATGTTCGGCTCGTCGTGAAACAGCCGGCCCAGGCCGTGGCCGCAGAAATCGCGCACCACGCTCATATGCTCGGCTTCGACAAAAGTCTGGATGGCGTGGCCAATGTCGCCGGTCGTAGCGCCGGGCTTAATGACGGCAATGCCGCGCGCCATGGCTTCGTAGGTGACGTCGATCAGGCGCTCGGCGCGTCGGGGGATTTCGCCGATCGCGTACATGCGGCTCGAATCGCCGTGCCAGCCGTCGAGAATGAGCGTCACGTCGACATTGACAATGTCGCCCTCGCGCAGCGGTTTCTCCGACGGGATGCCGTGACAGACCACATGATTGACCGAGGTGCAGGTCGCCTTGCGATAACCGCGATACATCAGCGTCGCCGGTATGGCGCCGTGGTCATTGCCGAACGCGTAGACCAGCCGGTCGATGTGCTCGGTGGTGACGCCGGGCCGGATCTCATGCGCCAGCATGTCGAGACATTCGGCCGCAAGCCGTCCGGCCTTGCGCATGCCTGCGAAGGCGGTGGGGCCGTAGACCTTAATCTGTCCGGTCTTGCGTAGCGGCGCGACGGCCGCGTCGACGTAGGTCATGGCGTTGGGGTCAAGTCGTTGGAGCTTCAGCCGCGGTGAAGGCGGCCGTAAGCCGCCAAACAACAATGTAAGCATGGGCGCGGGCAACGCAAGCAATCCGCTCCACTAGCCGCCGACGATTGGAACTGGCGCCGCGATCTCAATGCCGTCCAACGTAACCTTGCAGCGCCATGCAAGCACCTCGACCCCCAGCGCGCGGGCGCGGTCGAAAGCCGCCGCATAGCCGGGATCGACGTCGCGGGCGACGCTAAAACGCTCCGCCGATGGAATCTGGATGACGAACAGGAGCACGGCACGGGCACCGGAGGCGAGCACGCCGGCAAGCTCACGCATATGCTTGGCGCCGCGCACGGTCACGCTGTCCGGGAATTCGGCAAGCCGTGGCTTGCGCATCAGGTGGACATTCTTAATCTCAAGATAGCAGGGCCGCCGCGTCGGGTCGTCGAGCAGGAAATCGACCCGCGAGTTATCGCCATATTTCACTTCGCGCCGGATGGTCGGGTAATTGCGCAATTCCGGGATCAGCCCGGCCTCCAGCGCGTCGGCAACCAACTGGTGCGGCTGGGCGGTATTGACGCCGACGATCTCCGGCCCGCTGCCCAAATCAGTTTCGACCAATTCCCACGTATGCGGATATTTGCGCAGCGTGTTGCCGGAATCCGACAACCAGACGCGCGACAGCGGCCGGTCAAGGCCGGTCATGGCTCCCGGATTAGCGACGTGAACGGTCATCACCTCGCCGGAGGGAAGCACCACATCGGCGAGAAAGCGCTTATAGCGGCGGGCGAGTGTCGCCTCGATGAGCGTCGAGCTAAATCGCATCACCGCCGTTTAGCACGGGAAATACGTTTTGTGCGCTTCACCGTGCGACGCTGCCGCCGAGCTCATCGTCGATATGGGCGCGGATAATGTCGTCGAAGGAATTTTCGGCTTCGAAGCCGAGCGCAACCGCCCGGCGGGCGTCAAAGCGCGCCGGCCAGCCGCCGACAATACGGGCGATCAGCGGGTCCGGGGCGCGCCGGATGCGCGCCGCTACGGTATCTCCGGCAATCCGCCGCAGCGCCGCGATCTGCTCGGCGACCGTGCAGCAAAGCCCGGGCATGGTGAGGCTGACGCGTGGGCCGAGCGCCTTCGCGTCGAGCGTGGCCGCGTGGACAAGAAAGCCAATCGCTGCGCGCGGGCTGGCGTGCCAGTTGCGCACGCTGTCATCGACCGGCAGCACCGCCTCCTCGCCGGCAAGCGGCTCGCGGATGATCGACGAGAAGAAGCCGGATGCCGCTTTGTTCGGCTTGCCGGGCCGCACCACGATATTGGGCAGCCGGATGCCGACGCCATCGAGGAAGCCGCGCCGCGTAAAGTCGGCGAGCAAAAGCTCAGTCATTGCCTTCTGCGTGCCGTAGGAGGTCAACGGCGTTAAAAAGAATTCGTCCGGGATAGCGTCGGGAAACGGCGCACCGAACACCGCGATCGACGAAGCGAAGACGACGCGCGGCTGGTAACCGTCACCGACGGAGCGGATCGCGTCAAACAGCGCGCGCGAACCGTCGAAGTTGACGTGCATGCCTTTCTCGAAATCGAGTTCGGCTTCGCCGGAGACGATTGCAGTGAGGTGAAAGACAATTTGCGGCCGCTCGGCAACAGCGTTGCCGGCAACGATCGGATCGGCAAGATCGCCGGCGATGCTCTCGAATTTGCCGGCGAATTTTACCGGCCGCTGCGGCTCGACCACATCAAGCAGGGTGAGCTTTTCGATTGGCCTGCCGGCGAGCGTACCGTCGGTGACAAACCGCGCCACGAGCTTGCGCCCGATCATCCCAGCGGCGCCGGTAATTAGAATGTGCATGGGTCGGGTTTTTACAGCGCCATGCCGCCGTCGACGAGATGGGTGTGGCCGGTGATATAGCCCGACTCGTCGCTGGCCAGAAACAGCGTCAACAGCGCGACCTCCTCCGGCGTGCCGAGCCGCCCCATCGGCTGGCGCGCGACGAAGTCGGCTCGCACCGTGTCGAGCGTCTTGCCGGTCTCCCGCGACACCTCGGTGATGCGCTCGCCGAGCGACGGCGATTCGATGGTGCCCGGGCAAACTGCGTTGCAGCGGATGCCTTGTTTGATGAAATCGGCGGCCACCGCCTTGGTCAGCCCGATCACTGCGGCCTTGGTGGTGCCATAGACATAGCGGTTGGGCACGCCGCGGATCGACGACACCGCCGAAGCGACGTTGACGATCGAGCCCTTTTTCTTCTCCAGCATGCCGGGCAGGAAAGTCTTGATCATCCGGTGCATGGACTTGACGTTAAGGTCGAACGAAAAATCCCAGTCCTTGTCGGCGCAATCGAACACCGTGCCCTGGTGCACGTAGCCGGCGCAGTTGACGAGAATGTCCAGCGTGCCGAATTCGCGGGCAATGTCGCGGCTGAAAGCGTCGATATCGTCCTGCGCGCGGACATCAAGCTTGCGCAACTTGCCACGCAGGCCGGTGAGTTTGTTAGGATCGAGATCGGTGGCGATCAGGCGTGCGCCCTCGGCGGCGAACGTTTCCGCGATTGCGCGGCCGATACCCTGGCCGGCGGCGGTGACCAGCGCGACTTTGCCGTCCAGTCGGTTACTCATGACTGCCTCGAAGTTTTTGTTGCGTTCATCTCCGCCAGGCTATGCTTCTGCCGGCCGTCCGGGCCGAAATTCTCCGGATCGAGCCAGCGTTCGAAGTTGTGTTTACGCGCCGGCCATTCGCTGTCGAGCATGGAGAACCAGGCGTTGTCGCGATTGCGGCCTTTGGCGATCATGTATTGGCGAAATGCTCCCTCGTAAACGAAACCGTAGCGCGATGCCGCGCGCCGGGATGCCGCATTGAGGGCGTCGCATTTCCATTCATAGCGCCGATAGCCGAGCGTCTCGAACACATAACGCGCCAGCAGATATTGAGTTTCGGTGCCGAGCGGCGTGCGCTGCAAAAGCGGCGAGTAGAGGACGTGACCGACCTCGATCACGCGCATCTCAGGCGCGATCCGCAACAGCGTCAGATAACCAGCGGCGCGGCCGGAACGATCGATGGCGGCATAAGCGTAGGGATCGGCTGCGGCCGCGCGCTTGGCGAGAAAGCTCGCGAATTCCGGTTCGCTGGTGAACGGCCCGTCGGTGGAAATGTAGGTCCAGATGCTGTCGTGGCCGGCAAACGCCTTCCACAGATCGGCGAAATGCTGCGCGCCGAGTTTTTCGAGACGGCCATAGTTCCCGTTCAGCGTTACCGGTCCCGGACGCGGCGCCGCAGCGCTCGTCTCGACCGGCAGGCCGACCGGCTGGCCGGTCCGTGGATGCGGTTCCGAAGGCGTACTCACGCGTGTCGCTTGCGGTCTTGGTCGAAGAATTTGTTCAGTTCGGGGTTGGTGACCAGTCCGGCAAAGCCGTCGAATTTGCCTTCTTTGGCGATCTCGGTGGCAGTGCGGATGAAAGCGTGCATCGCCGCTCGCGCCAGCGAGCCGCCGACGCTGATCCGGCGCACGCCCATTGCCGCGAGGTCGCTGACGGTGAAGCCGAAGGCGCCGCCGCCGAGAAAATTCACCGGCTTCGGCGCCACCGCTTTGACCACCGCCTCGATCTGCTCGCGGGTTTTTATGCCGGGCGCGTAAAGGCAATCGGCGCCGGCGTCCTTGTAGGCCTTGAGCCGGCGGATGGCGTCGTCGAGGTCGTTCACGCCGCGGATGAAATTCTCCGCCCGCGCGGTGAACACGACGTCGCCGCCGGCGCGGTCGATCGCGGCGCGCGCGGCTTTGACACGCGCTACCGACAAGTCGAAGTCGTAGAGCGGTTGTTCGCTCTTGGGTGAATCTTCGACCGAAAGACCGGCAATTCCGGTTGAGATGCAGCGGGTGACGTTTTCCGCCACTTGGTCCGGCCCGTCGGCGAAGCCGTTCTCGAAATCGGCGTTGAGCGGCACGTCGGTCGCCGCCGCCATTTCACGATAGTGGGCGAGCACGTCGTCAAGCTGCTGCCCGCCATCGGGCATGCCGAGCGAATGGGCGTGGCCGGAACTGGTGGTCGCCAGCGCCGGAAAGCCGAGCCCTTCCAGGTAGCGCGCGGTGCCGATGTTCCACGGATTGGGAATGACAAAGCAGCCGGCCTCGTGCAGGCGGCGGAAGGTCTTGCGTTTGTCGGCAACGGATGGACGCGCGCTACTCATTTCGAACCTCGGCAAAGCAACTGAAAAAGATCAATGACTGTCGCGCGGAATATATTTCTGCGCAACCCGCCGATATTTGACCGCCGGTTCGAGGACCATGCCTTCGGCAAGCTGATCGACCAAAGCGCGCTGGATTTCCTGCCACGGCGTTTGGCTCGGCGGATAGCGATGGCCGCCGCTTTGCTTGAGCGCCGTCCGTCGTTGCGTCAACTCCTCGACGGAGATCAGCATATCGACCGTTCCCTTGTTGAGATCGATGCGCACGCGGTCACCGGTCTGCAACAGCGCAAGGCCGCCGCTATCAACGGCTTCCGGCGAAGCGTTGAGGATCGACGGCGAGTCGGACGTGCCGGATTGCCGGCCATCACCAAGGCACGGCAATGAGGTGATGCCCCGTTTGATCAAGGCGGACGGCGGCTGCATGTTGACCACCTCGGCCGATCCCGGATAACCGATCGGGCCGGCGCCGCGCATGACCAGAATGCAATGTTCGTCGATGTGCAGCGCCGGATCTTCGATCCGGAGGTGGTAGTCCTCCGGCCCGTCGAACACCACCGCCGCAGCTTCGAACGCGTTCGGGTCCTTGGGGTTGCTCAAATAGCGCCGGCGAAATTCCTCGGAGATCACGCTGGTTTTCATGATCGCCGAATCGAACAGATTGCCGTGCAGTACCAAAAAACCGGCTTTGGCTTTCAGCGGCTTGTCGTAGGGCCGGATGACTTCGGCGTTGCAGGCTTTGGCGTCACCGACATTCTCGGCCATGGTCTTGCCGTTGATGGTGAGTGCGTCGCCGTGAATTCGTCCGGCGGCAAGGAGTTCATGCATCACCGCCGGTAGTCCGCCGGCGCGGAAATAATCTTCGCCGAGATATTCGCCGGCCGGCTGCATGTTGACCAGGAGCGGCACGTCGTAGCCGATTGTCTCCCAATCCTTGGTCGAAAGCTCGACGCCGACATGGCGAGCGATGGCGACGAGATGGATCGGCGCGTTGGTCGAGCCGCCGATTGCCGAGCAGGCGACGATGGCGTTCTCGAATGCGGCGCGGGTGAGGATGTCGGAGGGTTTCAGATCTTCACGCACGATCTCGACCGCGCGCAATCCGGTTTGGTAGGCGATCTGCGCGCGCTCGCGATAGGGCGCCGGGATCGCGGCACAGCCGGGCAACGACATGCCGAGCGCTTCGGCGAGCGCGTTCATGGTCGAGGCGGTGCCCATGGTGTTGCAATGGCCGATCGACGGCGCCGAGTCGGCGACGATATCGACGAACTCTTTGTAGTCGATCTTGTCGGCGGCTAGATCGCGGCGCGCCTGCCAGATCAGCGTGCCCGAGCCCATCAGCTTACCGTCGTGGACATGATTGAGCATCGGTCCGCCGGAGAGCACGATCGCCGGTGTGTTGACGGTGGCCGCCGCCATCAGACAAGCGGGCGTCGTCTTGTCGCAGCCGGTGGTCAGCACCACTCCGTCAAGCGGATAGCCGTACAGCACCTCCACCAATCCGAGATACGCGAGGTTGCGATCGAGCGACGCGGACGGCCGCTTGCCGGTTTCCTGGATCGGGTGGACGGGAAATTCGAAGGCGACGCCGCCGGCGTCACGAATGCCGTCACGCACGCGCTTGGCAAGCTCGAGGTGATGGCGATTGCACGGGCTCAAGTCGGAGCCGGTTTGGGCGATGCCGATGATCGGCTTGCCGGAGGTGAGTTCCTCGCGGCTGAGGCCGTAATTGAGATAGCGCTCGAGATAGAGCGCGGTCATCCCCGGGTTGTCGGGATTGTCGAACCACAATTGCGAGCGCAGCCGCGGGCGCGTCGGCGGCGATCCGTTACTCTTGGTCATCACTGTCTCCGCACGCGCTGCCCCGCAGGCTTTAGATAGGCCGATTTGGCGGCGACGCGAAACCCGCACGCCGCATGGCCTTATGGAACCCCAATCGGCATCGATGCTGCATTGCAATATGTCCGCCGGGCGTTTGCGTTGGCCGGGCAATTGCGCTGAATTACCGGCATGTTGAAGACCATTGCCGCCTTCGATCGTATCGGCGAGGAAAACGCCTTTGCCGTGCTTGCCCGCGCCACCCAGCTTGCTGCGGCCGGCCGCGATATCATCAATCTCGGCATCGGCCAGCCGGATTTTCGCACCCCGGATTTCATCGTCGAGGCGGCGGTCAAGGCGTTGCGCGACGGCCATCACGGCTACACCCCGGCGGTCGGCATCCTGCCGCTGCGTGAGGCGGTCGCCGCCGATCTGCACAAACGTTTCCAGGTCAAGGTTTCGCCCGACGAGGTGATGATCCTGCCCGGCGGCAAGCCGACCATGTTCATGTCGATCCTGATGTTCGGCGAACCGGGTGCCGACATTCTTTATCCCGATCCCGGCTTCCCGATTTACCGCTCGATGATCGAGTTCACCGGCGCGCGGCCGGTGCCGGTGCCGATCCGCGAAGAAAATAATTTCGCCTTTTCCGCGGACGAGACGCTCAATCTGATCACCAAAGACACGCGGCTCCTCATTCTTAACTCGCCGGCCAATCCGACCGGCGGCGTGACGCCGAAGGCGGAAGTCGACAAGCTCGTCGCCGGCTTAGCGCGCTTCCCGGACGTCGCGGTGATGTCAGACGAAATCTACGACCACATGCTCTACGACGGCGAAACGCATGTCTGTCTGCTGCAATATCCGTCGATCCGCGATCGTCTGATCGTGCTCAACGGCTGGTCGAAGACCTATGCCATGACCGGCTGGCGCATGGGTTATGCGATCTGGCCGGGCAAGCTTTACGACTACGCGCGCAAGCTCGCGGTCAATCTGCATTCGTGCGTCAACGCCGCCACCCAATATGCCGGGCTCGCCGCGCTCACCGGCCCGCAGGACGAAATAACCAAGATGGCGGCGGAATTCGACGCGCGCCGGAAAATCGTGGTCGCCGGCCTCAACCGGCTGCCGGGCGTGTCATGCACGACGCCGAAGGGTGCGTTCTACGCTTTTCCGAATATCAAGCGCACCGGCTGGAAGGCGAAGCCGCTCGCCGCGGCGCTGCTGGAGGATTCCGGCATCGCGCTGATCGGTGGCCCGGATTTCGGCGTGCTCGGCGAGGGCTATGTGCGGGTATCCTACGCCAATTCGACGGAAAACATTTTGCGCGCGCTCGACCGCATCGGCGAATTCCTGAGCACCCGCAAGGCGGCGTAATTTTTTTCTGCTCATTCTCGTGCCAGCGTAATCCAGTCAATAGTCAGCCCTTTTGCGTCAGCTGGAATCCGAACACGACGACCACCAGGCCGATGAGTTGGGATAGACTCGGCATGACGCCGAGCGCCAAGTATCCGATCAGCAGAGTTGAGGGCGGTACCAGTGAGGGAATCACGGCCGCCCGACTGGCGCCGAGCAGCACGACGCCGCGCGCAAACAAATAGATGGCGCCGGCGGCGGCAAATCCGCCCTGCGCGACGGCTTGCAACACGTTCTCGAACAGCCCCGCGGATGCGATGTTGCCGGCATAGGGCAGCAGAAGCGGCAAGCCGACGAGCGAAAGGACGCTCGTCACTGCCACCGCCGGCATCGGCTCGACCCGCCACAGCCGCAACAGCATGCCGAAGGTGGCAAACATGCAGCCGGCGACCACGAACATGAAATCGCCGAGGAGGCCGTGCGCGCCCATGGTGCGGAGCGCCTCGGTCCCAATAATGACAACGCCGATGACAATCGCCAAAGCACCGATAATGCGGCGTCGCGGCAATGGCTCCTTGAGCACGAAACTGGCCAGCAGCAGCCCACCGAGCGAGGCGCATGAAGGCTGGATGACGCCGCCATGGCCGAGCGGAACGAACAGGAACCCGGCGTAGCTGAGTATCGCCAGCGGCAACCCGCCAACCAGCGTCAACACGACGCCGCGTTGCCAGCCGATCCGGCGCAGTTCGGCAAACCCGTCACGCGCAATAAGCGGAAACAACGCCAACCCCGGCCAGACGAAGCGGTGCAGCGCGATGAGCATCGGCGACACGCCGTCATTGATGCCCTGGCGTGCAGCGACAAAGCCGATCGCCCAGCAGACCGCCGCGCCGGCGCCACACAAGACGCCAAGCGCAGTCGAAGATTTGACGGGCGGCAGTGTCGAGTCCATCGGGAACAGGGGACTGAAGCGTCAGGCGCGGATGGCGGCAGGCGCCGGCGCGCTTGTGGCGCGCATGCCTTGCACCAGCCAACAGCCGCCGAACAGAACCACGCCCCAGAGCAGATCGCCTTCGAGCATGTTGCGCAGGAACGGCAGCGCGGCGATGTAGCACTTGCTCAGACCGGCGATGCCGGGCGCGTAAAGCGGGCTGAATGCCCACACGGCAAAATTTGTCGCGAGAAAGAATAAAAGCGACGATGCGACGAGAACCGGCGCGATCATCCGCGGCGTTCGTAGCGTGCGCGACAAAGCCGACGCGCAGGCCGGCCAGGCGAGCGCGGCGTAGACCACCACCATGATTTTCGTGTCGTAGCCGCCGCCGATCCAGTCGCCGATGGCCAAGCCGAGAACCGGCACCAGCGGGGCCAGCGCTCGCCGGTGCAGCATTGCTGCGGCAAATAGCGCGCTCGCCGCGACCGGCGTGAAATTGGGTGCATGCGGCATGATCCGGGCAACGACGATGAGGCAGGCGAGGCCTGTCACGATGAGAAGGTCGAAAGCTAGCGCGCGCGTGCGGTCGGCGGCGAGAGAAGGCATCGGCATTATTGTCCTTGTTCGGTGGTGAAGCGCCAAACGATGTCGTCCTGCGCTTGCAGCGCGAAAGTGGCAAAGCTCCGGTCACCGTAGGCGCCGTTGACCCAGTAACGCCAATTCTTCTTGCCGGCGCCGCCACCCTCACTCGCCACGTCGTCGATCTTGGTCAGCATGGTGGCATCGCCGGTGCCGGTAAAGCTGAACGAAATTCCGTGCCGCCGCGCGGTCGCTTCCTTCATGGCGTCGAGGACCGTATTGCCCTTCGCCCAGGCGAGGCTGTCGATGGTCTTAGTGACGCCATCGCCGTAATCGACGGTAAGACGGACGGTATTGTCAGCGCTTTCGGCGCTGGAACCGGCCAACGATCCGGCCAATGATACGGCAATGGCCAGCAACAACGCTGCCGCGACGACCATAGCGCGCCGGCTCAATATCCGTGAAAGGGAACCATGCATCGTGCCGATGATAGTCCCAGACGATCGCGATGATAAGCGCGCTATGGCCGAAGCGGGCCTGCGCTAATCGAGAAGCTCGATCCCGCCAGTCGCGGCCACCCGTCCGCCGTCGAGCCGCACCACGTTGGTGGCGATCTGGCGGAGTTCCCCGGCGTCATGGCTGACATAGACCATCGGCAGGCGCGCCTCGTCGCGCAGCCGCACCAGATACGGCAGAATTTCGTCCTTGCGCGCGCTGTCGAGAGAGGCCAGCGGCTCGTCGAGCAGCAGCAGGCGCGGGCGCGTCAGCAGCGCACGTCCCACGGCGATGCGCTGACGCTCGCCGCCGGAGAGCGCGCGAGGCCTGCGGTCGAGCAGATGGCCGACATCAAGCAATTGCGCGATCCGCGCGAACTCTTTTGCGTCGTAAGCGTGCCCGTTCATGCGCCGGCCGTAGTCGAGATTCTTGCGGACGCTCAGATGCGGAAACAGCCGGCCTTCCTGGAACACATAGCCGATCCGCCGCCGATGCGGCGGCACGTCGATGCCGGTAGCGGCGTCGAAAAGCATGCTTTTGTCGATCGCAATGGAGCCGCGCTCCGGCGCGACCAGCCCGGCAATCATGTTGGCAATCGTTGTCTTGCCGGCGCCGGATGGACCAAATAAAGCGGTGACGCCGCCCGAAGCCGTGAAACGAGCGGCCAGGGTAAATTCGCCGAGCCGCTTTTCGACGTCGACGGCCAGCACGCTCATTCCCCCTGAAAGCGCATGCCGGCGCGGCGGGCAAACCATTCCGAAACGATGAGTGCGGCAAGTGCCAGCGCGACCGCGACCAAAACCAGGCGACCGGCCAGTGCTTCGCCGCCGGGCACCTGCAACAACGTGTAGATCGCCGCCGAGATGGTTTGCGTCTCGCCGGGAATGTTGGAGACGAAGGTGATGGTGGCGCCGAATTCGCCGAGCGCGCGGGCAAAGCACATCACCGCACCGGCGATAACCCCGGGCAGCGCCAGCGGCAAGGTGATGGTGAGGAACAACCGGAAGTCACCGGCGCCGAGCGTTGCCGCTGCATCTTCGAGCCGACGGTCGATCGCTTCAAATGCAAGCCGGATCGGACGGACCATGAGTGGAAAACCCATGATGCCGCAGGACAGCGCCGCGCCGGTCCAGCGGAACGAAAACACGATGCCGAGATAGTCGGCAAGAAACGCGCCGATCGGGCCCCGCCGCCCGAACGAGATGAGCAGCAGATAGCCGGTCACTACCGGTGGCAGCACCAGCGGCAGATAAACAATGCCGTCGACGATGATCTTGCCCCAGAAGTCCTTGCGCGCCAGCAGCCAACCGATGGTGATGCCGAACGGCAAGGCAACCAGCGTGGCAACAATCGAGACGCGCAGCGACAATTCGACCGCAGTCCATTCAGCCGGGGAAAGATCGAACACGGCGGGTGTCCTAGCCCTCCCGAAACGGGAGGCTGATATGCAGGAATTCGTTACGGCGCCGGTTTTACCAAAACGGTGAAGCCATAGTGCTCAAAAATCGCTTTAGCGGCTGCGGTCCGCAGGAAGCCAAGATAAGCCGCGGCATCGGCCTTGGCGACCGCCGTCATGGCCACCGGATAGATGATCGGGGGATGCGAGTCCTCGGGAAAGACCCCGACGATCTTGACGCCCGAATCGACCCTGGCGTCGGTTTCATAGACGATGCCGAACGGCGCCTCGCCGCGCGCGACCAGCACCAGCGCGGCGCGCACATTCTCGGCCATCGCCAATTTCGGCTCCACGGCGGGCCAGACACCGAGCTTTTCCAAGGCGGCTTTGGCATAAAGTCCGGCCGGTACCGCGCGTACGTCGCCCGCGGCGATGCGTCCGTTACCGGCGAGCGCCGCGAGACCGAAACCGGGCGCAATCGTCACCGCGTCGATCTTTGAGTCCTTGGGTGCGATCAACACCAGCCGGTTGCCGAGCAGATTGATCCGCGTCGCGGTGTTGATGATTTTGCGCTCGGCGCCGTAGTCCATCCATTTCAGATCGGCGGAGAGAAATACGTCGGCGGGCGCGCCTTGCTCGATCTGCTTCATCAGCGCCGAACTCGCGGCATAGCTGGCGACGATCTTCACGCCGCTTTGCCTGGAATAGGCGTCGTCGACATCGTCGAGCGCGTTCTTCATCGACGCGGCGGCGAAGACAGTGATGGATTTTTGCTGGGCAGCCGCAACCTGCGGCAGGGCCGACGCAAAGAGAAGGGACGCGGCAATAGCCGCGAAGACGCGCGTTATGGCAAGCACGACGGTTCTCCGAAACAAGAGCAGGATTTCAAACGCCTTGCGGAACCGTCGTTCCAGTCTTGCGCGGCACGCGCCCAGCGCGCCGCACATCAAGACTAGCAGCCGGCCGACAGCGTGGCAAAGCACGATTGACGCGCTATCATTGCGAAAACCAAGGGTGGAGCACGGCATGGCCGGGGCCGAAGCGATCGACGGCGACTATGACTACATCATCGTCGGTGCAGGCTCGGCCGGCTGCCTGCTGGCTAACCGTCTGTCTGCCGACGGCGGCAAGCGCGTGCTGATCCTCGAAGCCGGCGGCCGCGACAACTGGATCTGGTTCCACATTCCAGTCGGCTACCTGTTCGCGATCGGCAATCCGCGCTCCGACTGGTGCTTCAAGACCGAGCCGGAAGTGGGCTTGAACGGCCGCAGCCTGAATTATCCGCGCGGCAAGGCGATCGGCGGCTCGTCGGCGATCAACGCGATGATTTACATGCGCGGGCAAGCGGCCGACTACGATCATTGGCGGCAGCTCGGACTCGCCGGCTGGGGCTGGGACGACGTGCTGCCGTTTTTCAAGCAGCACGAAAATCATTTTCTCGGCGACAATGCGCTCTACGGCACCAGCGGCGAATTGCGCATCGAGGCGCCGCGTGTGCGTTGGGATCTACTTGACGCCTTTCGCACCGCCGCCAGCCAGGCCGGTATCAAGGCGGTGACTGATTTCAACACCGGCGACAACGAAGGCTGCTCCGCCTTTCACGTCAATCAGAAGCGCGGCCGGCGCTGGTCGTCGGCGACGGCGTTTCTCAAACCGGTACTGTCCCGCTCCAATCTGCGGCTGGAAACCGGCTGCCTGGTCGAAGCGGTGAGCTTCGACGGTCGCCGGGCGAGCGGTGTTCGCTGGCGGCAGAATGGCCAAACCAGGACGGCGCAGGCGCGCGGCGAAGTCATTCTCGCCGCCGGCGCGATCGGCTCAGTGCATATCCTTCAAATGTCCGGCGTTGGGCCGGGCGAGCTGTTGCAGCAACATGGCATTCCGATCATTGCCGACCGGCCGGGCGTCGGCGCCAATTTGCAGGATCATCTGCAACTGCGTCTGATCTACAAAGTCGACGGCATCACCACGCTGAACGAGCGCTACCACGCGCCGCTGGGACTTGCCGGCATGCTGCTCGAATACGCGTTGTTTCGGCGCGGCCCGCTGACCATGGCGCCGTCGCAGCTTGGGTTGTTCACCCGGTCCGATCCCGATCGGGCGCGGGCGAATTTGCAGTACCATATTCAACCGCTGTCGCTCGATCGCTTCGGCGAGGCGCTGCACAAGTTTCCCGCATTCACCGCCAGTGTTGCCAACGTCCAGCCAACGAGCCGCGGGCAAGTGCGGCTGCGCTCGCGCGATCCTGAGGTCGCGCCATCGATCAAGCCGAATTATCTGTCGACCGACGAGGATCGCCGCGTCGCCGTCAGCGCCATCAGGCTCACCCGGCGCATTGTCGCCCAAGCGGCGCTCGCGCCATTTCATCCCGCCGAATATCTGCCCGGCGATCAGGTCGGCGACGACGAGCAGGCGCTCGCCAAGGCGGCGGGCGATATCGGCACCACGATTTTTCATCCGGTCGGCACCGCCAAGATGGGGTTGCCGAGCGATCCGCTGATGGTGGTCGACGCGCGGCTTCGGGTTGCCGGCGTCGAGCGGCTGCGGGTGATCGATGCTTCGGTGATGCCGACCATCACCTCCGGCAATACCAACGCACCGACCATGATGATCGCGGAAAAAGGCGCCGCATTGGTCCGCGCTGACGCCATAGCGCACGCATGAACGTGGCCGCCCGCGTGCATCGGATTCTCGCCGATCCGGCCGCCGAATGGGCGAAGATCGCCGATGAATTCGGCGATGAAACCGCCGACGTTGAATATCTGTTTACGAGCTACGTGGCGCGGCTGGCGCTCATTCCGGCAGTGTTCGGCCTTGTCGGCGCCTGCGTCGTCGGCGTGGTCGAGCCGGGCAGCGGTATTGTCCGCGCGCCGATTTTCGACGGATTGTTCGGCGCCATCCTTGGCTATCTGCTCAGCTGTGCCGCGATGATGGTGCTGGGGCTATTGGTTGCCGCGCTGGCGCCGACGTTTGGCGGCCGGCGGAATTTCAACGGCGCATTCAAGCTTGCGGCCTATTCGTATACGCCGGTCTGGCTGGCCGGAATTTTCCTGCTGGCGCCGGGCTTGCGCTTTCTCAGCGTGTTGGGATTCTACGGCGTGTATCTGCTTTGGACCGGGCTGCCGCCGATGATGAAAGTGCCACCGTCGAGCGTGCCGCGTTTCACCGCGGCGATCGCCGTCAGCGCCTGCGTGCTGACTGCGGCGGTGGCGGCCGTTCAGCATGGGCTGTTCGGCCTGCACTTTTGAGCTTAAGCCGTCACGGCGCCATCAGCACTTTTCGGCAAGCGGCCGGCAGTGCTGCCATCGTCATATTATGCTTCGGCTTCTCCGGCGTCGGAGCCGGATGCAGAATCCCCGGCGAGAACCAATGGTCGAGTTCGTGCCCACAGCCGTCGCCGGCTTCGGGCGGCGGCTGCGGCTTGCACAATGGGCTATCGCCCGGACAATAAATGCGAATGTGGAAATGATAGTCGTGCCCCCACCAGGGCCGCACCTTAAAGAGCCATGCGCGATCCGAACCGACTTCGCGGCAAAGCGCCTTCTTGATCGCAGCGTTGACGAAGATGCGCTCGACCGCAGGGTCCTCAGCCACGACCTTGATCAGTTCGGTCTGCTTGTGGCTCCAGACTTGGGGATCGATATCGAGCCGGTCCGGCCGCACCATCTGGGTAGCCGACATGAATTCCCGCTCCTGGTTCGAGAGCGTGCGGTCCGGCATCGGCGTCAACCAGATATCGGCGTCGAGGCCGACCTGATGACTGGCATGGCCGGTGATCATGGGACCGCCGCGTGGCTGCGCCATGTCGCCCACCAGCAAGCCGGGCCAGCCGACCTTCTTCGCCTTTGTGGCCACGCGCTCCAGGAGCGCGATGAGATTCGGATGTCCCCAATTGCGGTTGCGCGACAGCCGCATCACCTGCCAGGCCGGCCCATTGATGGGCAACGCAACCGCGCCGGCAATGCAACCGGCAGCGTAGGAACCGATCGACCGCAGAGCGAGCGCGGCCGGTTTGGTTTCGCGCCCGAATAGTTCCCGCGCCGGCGTCGAAGGATCGCTAGGGTGTTCGAGCGGCGGCAACGGCTTTTTGTCGAGCGTGCCGGGATCCTGCGCGGCGGCCGGGCCGAGCGCGGCGAGCGTCAGCGCTGAGAACAGGACGAGCCAGAGCCGCATCATCGCTTCTCCGCCGCGCGGCGCGACGCGGAACTTTTTTGCCGGAATGCCGCAGCCTTGGCGCGCCACCGATACGCTGCCGCGAGTCGGGAGGCCTGTCCAGCCTCGAACAAGTCGCAGTCATCGTCGTAGAGCGCCAGCAAGCGCCGCTCCGTTGCGGCGTGCGGCTCGATGGTGCCGTCGTGCAAAATGTGACCGACGGTGAGACCGCTTTCGGCCAGATGCCGCGTCACCAGCAGACAGCGGTGGCAATCGAGTGGCTCGCGTTCGGCGCACAACAGGCAGATGCGCGATTGCGCCATGGCGTCGATCAGGCTTTGCAGGCCGTCGTGAAACTCGGCCTGCGTTGCCATCGCCGCGTAATCGGCAATGCCGTCGCGATAAAGGCGTTCATCGCGCGGACGGCCGCCCAGCGTTCCGCCCATGAATGTGTAGGTCATGCTCGCCGCCGCGAGCCGCGCCGCCAGCGCTTGCTGTGAAAACCAGGGAAAGAAACGCGAGAACGGCGTTGAGCGCACGTCGGCGATGGCATTGACGCCGGCGTTTTGCAGCGTGGCGAGGAATCGGTCGGCCGGAATGTTGGAATGACCGATGCTGAACAGATCGAATGCCGGCATTGTTACCTTCGGCTTTGCGCGGGTAGCTTTACACCACCGCCGCCGCCACAATAATGTGTGTGCTGGGCTAGGGCTGGTCATGGGTAGACTTATCGTTGCGGCTTTGTCGGCCGCGCTGTCGTTGGCGTTGCTGCCCGCCGTGGCGAGTGCGCAGGCCGGTGTCCGTGTCGAGGTCTCGCGCGCCAACCAGACCATGGACGTGATCGTCGACGGCGAGCACGCCTATACGTGGCAGGTTTCGACCGGGCGGTCCGGCTGGGGGACGCCGCCGGGAACATTCCATCCACAATTCATAGCGGCCCGCTGGTTCTCGCGAGTCTTCAACAACGCGCCGATGCCGCATTCGATCTTCTATAGCGGCCCGTTTGCCATCCACGGCACCGTCGATGTGGCGCGGCTCGGCCGTCCGGCTTCGCACGGCTGCATCCGGCTCGCGCCCGCCAACGCGGCGGTGCTGTTCGGGCTGGTGCAGAAAGAAGGCATGCACAACACCACCATCGTGGTGCAGTAGTGTCGCTCTAACGCGTAAGTCCAAGCACCAGCAAAAGCGCGCCGTCTAGCCGATCACTTGTTTGGGCGTCGATAGTTCCGATTGCCTGTCGCACGCGAGCGCGAGGGATTGCCAACAATCTGTCGGTCATAATTTGCGATCGGACGTGAAGGCCGTTGCTGTCGGTCGCCTCTACGATCGGCCTAATCGCCAATTTCTCCACGACTTCAGACGTTATTGGACATGCAACCAGAGTCGTCGTGCTGCCGCCCAGTTCATCAGCTTGGACGATAATGGCCGGGCGCGGTCTGCCGAGTTCGCCATATGCGACTATAACGACATCGCCGCGTTTCACCGCCATTCGCTCGTGTCATAGACGGCCTCAATCCAGGCATCGATCGGATCATTCTTGGGATGCCGCCCTAGCAGTTTGCCTTGCCGCCGAAGATCCGCGAGCACACGCGGATCACGGAGATCGGGCACCCAATGCTGCACCGGCCGCAATCCTTGCGCGCGCAACCGCTTGCGCCGCGCGCTCATGCGTTCCCGAGCCGTCTTTGGGTGCGATCGTCTTGGCTTTGCCGGCACCACCGTCTCCGCTACAAGCCCGTAACATGTTACGAAATTAAGCGACGACTTGCAAGGCCGGACTCACACATCCACCTTCAACGCGGCGATGAAGGCTTCCTGCGGAATTTCGACCTTGCCGAACTGACGCATCCGCTTCTTGCCTTCCTTCTGCTTCTCCAGAAGTTTGCGCTTGCGGGTGACGTCGCCGCCGTAACATTTTGCGGTGACGTCTTTGCGGAACGCGCGCACGGTTTCGCGGGCGATGATCTTGCCGCCGATCGCGGCCTGAATCGGCACCTGGAACATGTGCGGCGGAATGAGCTCCTTGAGCTTTTCCGCCATGGCGCGGCCGCGCTGCTCGGCCCGGGCGCGATGCACCAGCATGGCGAGCGCATCGACGGGCTCGCCGTTGACCAACATTTGCAGCTTGACCAGATCGGCCGGCTGATAGTCGGTCAGGTGATAGTCGAATGAGGCGTAACCGCGCGACACCGATTTCAGCCGGTCGTAGAAGTCGAATACCACCTCGTTGAGCGGCAGATTGTATTTCACCAGCGCGCGGTTGCCGACATAGGTGAGCTCTTTCTGCTCGCCGCGCCGGTCCTGACAGAGTTTCAGCACCGAGCCGAGATATTCGTCCGGTGTCAAAACCGTCGCCTCGATCCACGGCTCCTGCATTTCCTCGATGTGGTTTGGGTCCGGCATATCGACCGGATTGTGAATCTCGACGTGCTGACCGTTGCGCAATTTTATCTTGTAGATGACCGATGGTGCGGTCGCGATCAGGTTGAGGTTGAATTCGCGCTCGAGCCGTTCCTGGATGATTTCCAGGTGCAACAGTCCGAGGAAGCCGCAGCGAAAGCCGAAGCCGAGCGCCGCCGACGTTTCCATTTCGAAGGTGAAGCTCGCGTCGTTGAGGCGGAGCCTGCCCATGGCGGCGCGCAGCGCTTCGAAGTCCGCCGCATCGACCGGGAATAGTCCGCAGAACACCACCGGGATCGCCGGCCGGAAGCCCGGCAGCGGCGCCGCCACCGGTCTCTTTTCATCGGTAATGGTGTCGCCCACGCGGGTGTCGGCCACTTCCTTGATCGAGGCGGTGAGGAAACCGATCTCGCCGGGACCAAGCTCTTCAAGCTCGACGCGTTTGGGGGTGAATACGCCGACGCGGTCGACCTCATAGGCGGCATCGGTGCCCATCATAAGGATGCGCTGGCCCTTTTTCAGGACGCCATCGACGACGCGGAACAGCACCACCACGCCGAGATAGGCGTCGTACCAGCTATCGACCAGCAGCGCCTTCAACGGCGCCGCGGCGTCGCCCTTCGGCGGCGGCAGGCGGGTGACGATCGCTTCGAGCACCTCGGGCACGTTCTTTCCGGTCTTTGCCGAAATCAGGATGGCGTCGGACGCATCGATCCCGATCACGTCCTCAATCTGCTGCTTGACCTTGTCGGGCTCGGCCGCGGGCAGATCGACCTTGTTGAGCACCGAAACGATCTCGAGGTTGTTGTCGATCGCCTGATAGACGTTGGCGAGTGTCTGCGCCTCGACGCCTTGGCTCGCGTCCACCACAAGCAGCGCCCCCTCGCAGGCCGCCAGCGAGCGGTTGACCTCATAGGCGAAGTCGACATGGCCGGGCGTGTCGATGAGATTGAGCACATAGTCCCGGCCGTCGCGGGCGCGGTATTTCAGCCGCACGGTCTGCGCCTTGATGGTGATGCCGCGCTCGCGCTCGATATCCATGGAATCGAGCACCTGCTCGACCATTTCGCGGGCTTCGAGCCCGCCGGTAAGCTGGATCAGCCGGTCGGCGAGCGTCGATTTGCCATGGTCGATGTGGGCAATGATCGAGAAATTGCGAATGGTTGCGATCGGGGCCGCAGTCATGCGGCGCAGATAACATCCGCCCCCCAAAGCGGCAAGCCGTCCGGCGCGCAGACTTACCGCTGCCGCCAGACGAAGGCGGCGCTGACCACGAAATTCCACACCGTGCCGATCGCCGCTCCGCCGAGGCCGGCGATCCACCAGGTGCTGTCATAATCGTAGATCCAGGTAGCGATGCCGACATTGGAAATGGCGCCGATGGCGCAAATCACCTGAAACTGGATCAGGCCGGTAATGAAATGCCAGCCAGTGAGCCGCTGGTCGCGGTAGGTGAACAGGTTGTTGAGCACGAAATTCCAGGCGATGGCGCCGATTGTGGCGAGCGCCTGCGCCACGCCAAACGACAACGCGGCGGCGACCAACACGCTCAAGATGCTCAGATGCACGGCGATGCCGGTCAGGCCGACGAGGCAGAACAGCAGAAACCGCACCGACACCGCGTCGTTGGTGAGCTTTGCCGTCACCAGGGCGGCGAAATCGAGTGCGATTTTGGAATCGAGCTTGCTCTCACCGTGCTGGCGCCGGCGAAAATCCGACGGCAGTTCGAGGGTGCGCAACTTGCTGCCGGCGGTGGCAAGCATGTCGAGCAGAATTTTAAAGCCTTGCGAGGAGATCGCCGGCGCCAGTGCCTCGAACGCATCGCGGCGGATCATGAAATGCCCGCTCATCGGGTCGGTCAGGGTAATGCCGAGCAGATGGCGCACCACGAGATTGGACCAGCGGCTCACCCGCGAGCGTTGCGCCGACAGACCCGCGGCCGTGCCGCCGTCCAGATAGCGGCTCGCCACCACCAGATCGGCGCGTCCGGCGCGCAGATTTTCCAGCATAGGGACAAGCGCCGCCTCGTCGTGTTGCAAGTCCGCGTCCATGACGGCGACGTAGCGCGCCTGGCTCGCGAGCATGCCTTCCAGACAGGCTCCGGCGAGGCCGCGGCGGCCAATGCGCCGAATGCAGCGCACCCGCCCGTCGCTCTCGCCGATACCGCGCGCGGCGGCGGCGGTGCCGTCGGGCGAATTGTCATCGACAAAAATTACTTCCCAGTCGCACGCGCCGAGTAAACCGGACAGCCGTTCCACCAGAATTGGAATATTGGCCCGCTCGTTGAAGGTCGGCACGATGATGCTGAGTTCCGGCGCCGGGCGCACGCCGGGAGTGTCGGCGCGTACAAACGGGGCGGCGGAACTCGCCGCCGGAATATCGATCGCCGATTGAGACAACCCGCTGCCCCTTTGCTGTGCGGCATCCTTATTGCTCTATCCGCAGGCGCAGGCTAGAGCATTCTCAAGCCATGGAAAATCCTCAGAGATTCACGTAATTGGCCCGCGACGGCCAAGCCGCAAAGAATCAAGCCGGGAAGAATAACGATGTCGTTTGCCAGGCAGGGTGCGGCGGATCGAGCGGGTTCGCCTCACGGTGATTTTTTCGGCCGGCTCGGCCGTGCCGCCGAGCGCTTCATCGACGAAACCTCCGAGCACTTCATCGTCCTGCTCATCCTCATCGGCTTCGTCGTGCTGTGGATGTTTTTCTGGACGGTCTCGACGGCGCCGATCGACATTCATATCGACGCCGACGAAGCGATCATCTGGGCGCGGCATTTTGCGTTCGGATACAAGCATCCGCCGGTGACGGGCTGGCTGTTTGCACTGTGGTTTGCCGTTTTCCCGCCGCAGAAATGGGCGGTCGATCTTTTGGTCGTCGTTTCGGATGCCGTTGCGCTTGCCGTCACCTGGCGGCTGTTGCGCGATCATCTCGACAAGAACCGCGCGTTGCTGGGCCTGATCGCACTCATTCTCATTCCGCTCTACACCGTCAAAGCGGAAGTCCTCAACGCCAACACGGTGATGATGCCGTTCTGGGCGGCGACTTTGTTGTTCTATCTGCGGGCGCGGCGCGGGCTCGGTCCGCTCGATTCTTTCCTCGCCGGCGCGTTCGCCAGTCTCACCATGCTCGGCAAATATTGGGCGGTCTTTCTTCTTGCCGGCATGGCGGTTGCTGCCGTTACCGGACCGGGCGCGCGGCGCTTCTGGCGCTCGTCCGCGCCCTACGTCATGGCAGCCGGCGCAATCATTTTCATCGCCCCGCATGTCTGGTGGCTGGTGAGCGAACGCGGCGGCGGCGCCATCCAGTTTGCCGAAAGCGTCGCCACCAGCGGCCCATTCAGCGAAACGCTGATGAAGACCGTCAGCTATCTGGTCGGCGCCGCGATGTATATTGCCGCGCCGCTCGTCTTTCTCGCGGCCTTGCGTCCAAGCAAGGCGGCGCTTGCCGATATTATCTGGCCCGCCGAAGACGACCGCCGTCAGGCGTTGGTGTTGTTGATCGTGCCGCTCGTCCTGCCGGCGTTGGTCAATTTGTTCATTCCGTTCCGGATCACGCCCGACTGGACGTTCCCGAACTGGGCGCTGTTGCCGGTCGTGCTTTACGGATCGTCTTATCTCGCCATCGACACGCGGGCTACGGCGCGTGCGGGTCTTGCCGGGCTGGCGATCGTGCTGGCGATCGTGCTCGCCTCGCCGGTGATTGCCTGCGTTCGGATTGTCAGCGAGCCCGATCAATTCCGGCCGCATTTCCGGCAAGCCGCCGATTTGGCTAGCAAGCTCTCCCCTCAACCGGTGCGATTCTATGGGGGATCGGACGCGATCGTCGGCGGCATGCAGGCGTACTTGCCGCAGGCCCGGTATATGCCACTGCCGCTGTCGGCGGAGGGACGCGCTGCGGTGAGCGCGAAAGGTCTGGTGATCGTCTGCCTGACCAGCGATCTCGGCTGCCGGAAAATCGCCGCGACGATGGCAGTGCCCGGAATTGCGCCAACTACCGCCGCGTTGACCCGCAGCTTTCTGGGTTTCTCCGGTCCGGCCCTTGATGTTGAGGTCGTCGTGGTGCCGCCGGATGCGGCCGGCAAGGGAACCTGACGGCTCAGCCGGCGCCGGTGGTTACGATGCCGGTGTGGCTGAACTCGCCGGCGCGCGGACGGCCGGTGGCGGCGAGGTAGCGGGCATCAGCGCACACCAGCGGCGCGGCTCAATCATCAGTGCAGCCATCCAGACGTAAATGACAATGATGATGGCGGGTTTGGTCACGACGTCCACCGGTACGCTGACGACGTAGCCGAGAAGCTGGCAGGCCACGATCAGCGCCCAGCCGCGCAGATCGGCGCCGTTGCGCAGCACCATGAGAAAGGCGACCGCGGAGATGGCCGGCGTCACCGCCAGATAAGACACGTTTTCATTGCGGGGGCCGAACAGGGTGATGTAGAGCCCCGACAGCAACAGCAGCGCCAGCGCGAATGCCTTCTGGTTGCCGGTGTTCTTTACTCTCCAAGCCAGCCAAAGCGTGCCAAGAGCGGCAGCGAGCCGGATGGCAAACGTTAGTTTGCCGGGCAGCGTGATGCCGAGGCCGCGAAGGAGTGTGGTGAAGTCGGCTTGATAGATCCACTCGCCGGGGGTGGCGGTCGACACCGCCCAAAGTTTCATTCCCAACGCCTGATATTGTCCGATCAGATAAATCCAATGAAGAAAGGCAAACGGTAGTGCCGCCGCCACCACGATGCCGGCGATCAGCACCAGTCGCATGCGGGGAACCAGTGCGCCTGCGAGCAGGATCATCACCAGCGCCAGCGGCTTTACGATCAACGCCATGCTGAGCCAGAGCGCTGCCGGCTGATAGCGTTCGCGCATCATCGCGGCGGTCGCCAGCATCATGCCGGCCACCATCGGAATCTGCAGCTGCACGTGTTTGAAGTGATACCAGCCGGGCCACACATTGACGGCGAGCAACAGGCCGGCAATCCAGAATGCATCCGGCCGGTCGTCGAACAGCGCGCGGGTGAACGCGATGGCGCCCCACGTCAACAGTGCGGCGAAGATCGCAAACGACACCGCTGCCGCCGGAGTTTCGCCGATGCGCGTAAGCGGAACGATCAGCAGCAACGATGTCGGCCAGTAGCTGACGTCGCCCAGCGTCGAAGGATTGTAGACCGGCTGCTCGGCCCACAGCTTGTTGGCGAAATCGAAATAATACGCGAACGCCGCGCCGTAGCGGCGCGGGTGCGTACGCAGCAGCACGGCGACGACGATGACGATCCAGATCGCCCAGCCGAACCAGGGAAATTTTCCCAACAGGCCCAGCAGCGTCACGTCCAGGCGCTGCTGGGGCAATCGAAACGGCACGTCGCCTTCCCCTGTGGAGCCCGCCGGCGTCGGCGGGCCTTGACGGACTTTGGCGCGCAGCGGCCCTCTTAGTACCGATACTGGTCGGTCTTGAACGGGCCGTTGACCGGAATACCGATATAGGACGACTGCTTGTCGGACAGCTTGCTCAGTTTAACGCCGATCTTGTCGAGATGCAGCCGCGCCACTTTCTCATCGAGCTGTTTCGGCAGCGTGTAGACCTTCTTCTGATACTTGCCTGGATTGGCCCACAACTCGATCTGCGCCAGCGTCTGGTTGGTGAACGACGACGACATCACGAAGCTTGGGTGGCCCATGGCGTTGCCGAGATTGACCAGCCGGCCTTCCGACAACAGGATGATACGCTTCTTGTCGGGAAACTCGATCTCGTCGACCTGCGGCTTGATGTTTTCCCATTTGAGATTCTTCAGCGCCGCGACCTGGATCTCCGAGTCGAAGTGGCCGATGTTACAGACGATGGCGCGGTGCTTCATCTTGCGCATGTGTTCGATGGTGATGACATCGACATTGCCGGTGGCGGTGCAGAAGATGTCGGCGCGAGGCGCGGCCTCTTCCATGGTCACCACTTCATAGCCTTCCATCGCCGCCTGTAGCGCACAGATCGGATCGATCTCCGACACCAGCACGCGGCAACCGGCCTGGCGCAGCGAAGCGGCGGAGCCTTTGCCGACGTCGCCGAAACCGGCGACCATCGCTACCTTGCCGGCCATCATCACGTCGGTGCCGCGGCGGATGCCGTCGACGAGCGACTCGCGGCAACCATAGAGGTTGTCGAACTTCGACTTGGTGACACTGTCGTTGACGTTGATCGCCGGGAACAGCAGCTTGCCTTCCTTCTCCATCTGATAGAGACGATGCACGCCGGTGGTGGTTTCCTCGGTAACACCGCGGATCTGTTTCCCCATCTTGCCGTACCAGCCCGGTTCGTGGACGAGCCGCTTTTTGATGGCGGCGAACAGGACCTCTTCTTCTTCGTTACTCGGCTTATCCAGCACATTCGGAGTCATTTCGGCTTGCAGGCCGAGATGCATCAGCAAAGTGGCGTCGCCGCCGTCGTCCAGAATCATGTTCGGGCCGCCGCCGTCGGACCATTCGAAGATGCGGTGCGAGTATTCCCAATATTCCTCAAGCGACTCGCCTTTGACGGCGAAGACCGGCGTACCGCCCGCGGCTACGGCCGCGGCGGCGTGGTCTTGCGTCGAGTAAATGTTGCATGAGGCCCAGCGCACGTCGGCGCCGAGCGCCTTGAGCGTGTCGATCAGCACGGCGGTTTGGATGGTCATGTGCAGCGAGCCGGCGATACGGGCACCGCGTAACGGTTGCTTGGGTCCGTATTCCTCGCGCGTGGCCATCAGGCCGGGCATTTCGGTCTCTGCGATCGACAGTTCCTTGCGGCCCCATTCGGCGAGGCTGATGTCTTTGACGACATAATCGGTGGCAGAAGCCTTCGGCTTGGTCGGCGTGCTCATGGTAATCCTTCGCTCCGTGGCGGTGCTTTATAGACGGTCGTTGAGGAAGATCGCGGTCGGCCCTGGGGCCGCCACGCGGCGGCACTAAAGGCATAAAGATAGCTTTATGTCCATGGCGGAAGCGCGGCGGCGGCAAATCAAGCATCCGGCCGGGGCGCAGACCCACGGTTCACATCAAGTGGTTGCGTCAACTCAGCAAAACCGGGCAAGCGCGCGGGCGGCTGCCGCGACGCCGCGCCGGAAAAACCAGCCGGCTGTTGAAGCCGCGGCTTAAAGCTAGTGGAGCGGATTTAACATTCGCTACCCACCTGGCGGCAGCCTCGTGAAGCGAATGTCAAATCCAAAGCTCCACTAAGATGCATACTTGCTAGTGGTCCTTTTGATTCTAACATTCGCATGAGAAGCTGCCGAATACGGATGCGAATGTTAGAATTGGACCACTAGCTGTTGGGCTTCGTTGCCGGACGCACCAAGCCGGCCTGGCCGAGTGCGGCGCCGATCTGCTGCATCCGGTTGATCAGATCGATCGCGGTGGCGGGCGGCAGTGCCAGGCGGCAAGTCGGATAGCGCCGGCCCGTGATCGCCGCGCCCGGTTTGACCTCGTCGAGCCGGGTGACGGCAAATTCAATGCGCAAGGTTTGCCCATCGAAGACCAGACCGCTGACGGAATCGGCGAAAGTCTCGGTGACGTCCGGACGGTCGATGTAGCGGATTATCGCCTGTGGCCGCGCGACTGCCGGCGTGGAAGGTTCTTTCGCTGCGGACGTTGCGTCCTTTTCGGAGGCCATTGATTTTCTCCTGCGAGGGGTGCCGGCACGCTTGCGTTTAGTCATCTTCGCCAAATCGAGAGTTGATCAGATCGGTCAACGCTTCAATGACTTCTGCCGCCTGTCGGCCGGTCGCTTCGACGGTGATCGAACAGCCGGGCGAGGCGGCAAGCATCATCAATCCCATGATCGAGGTGCCGCCAACGGTTTCGTTGCCGCGCATGACGCGTACGTCGGCGTCGAATTTTTCCACGGTTTGCACAAATTTTGCGGAGGCGCGCGCGTGCAGGCCTTTACGGTTGCAGATGGAAAGCTTGCGAACTACTGCGCCGTCGCGGAAGCTTTGTGCGTCGGCCGCACATTCCTCGCCGCGGGGAGCAGGAGCGCTCATTTGCCGGTGAGCACGCGGCTGGCGATGGTGACGTATTTCCGTCCGGCATCCTGCGCGGCGGCCACCGCTTCGGCGAGCGGGCATTCGTCGCGCACTTTGGCAAGCTTGACCAACATCGGCAGATTGATGCCGGCCAGCACCTCGACTTTCGGCCGGCTCATCACCGAGATCGCCAGATTGGAAGGAGTGCCGCCGAACATGTCGGTCAGGATGGCGACGCCATCGCCGGTGTCCACTCGCTGCACGGCTTCAATGATATCCTTGCGGCGGACCTCGACGTCGTCGTCGGGTCCGATGGTGACCGCCTCGATCTGATGCTGCGGACCGACGACGTGTTCCAGGGCCGCGCGGAACTCGACAGCCAGCCGCCCGTGGGTCACAAGCACAAGTCCGATCATGGAACTCCTCGCCGGCGCGTCCCGGTTGCACCGCACGAAAGGGTGCCATCTTGACCATCCGAAGCCCAAGCGCAAGGGGCATTTCTCGTGTATTCGGGGGACTGCTGCATTGCGGTAGCAGGGACCGAAACTCCCTCGCTTGGGCGGCGACGGAACCCGATAAACCTCGGTCCGACGCAAACATGGCGGCTATCGCGGTGGAATCTAAGACGCCGCAGTTAACCAATCTCCAACCGCCCGGCCCTCAACCTTAAATCCGGCCTTCCGCCGATGAATTGAGTATGGCGAGGAGCGTCGGCAAGGCCGCCGCCTCCGCCGCGACGGCAAGTCGCGGCAGTGAAATACCTTCGATTTCCGTCTTGCGCTGGTCTCGATCGGGGAGGCGGCTTGCGTCCGCGGCGGCGAGGTCGACCACCAGACCGACCACCGCGCTGGCCTCGTGCGGCATTCGCAGAAGTCCGGCTCCGCGCACCTCAATCAAACCGGCCAATGCCTCGGCCGGGCGCACCAGCAATCTTCCGCCGGCCGCTTCGAGATGAACGCGATCGTCGGCGACCAGCCGGGCGAAGCGCAACCTGCCGGCGTCACCGGCTTCGATCAGTTCGAACGCCAGCCGCGACTTGCCCGATCCCGAGGGTCCGCGGATCAGCACCGCGCGCGCGCCGACCAGCACCGCCGAAGCGTGTACCGTCGAATTCATTATCCGTTCGTCCCCGCGAAAGGGGGGACCCATGACTGGATTCCCGCTGGCGCGGGAATGCGCGGAAATAGCTTGTGCATTACGTCGCCGGCAGACGAACAACAAACCGGGCGCCGGTGACCGTCAGGCTTCCGTCGGCGGCGGTCGCGGTCCGATTTTCCACCCAGATGGCGCCGCCATGCGCCTCGACGATTTGTTTGGAGATCGACAGCCCGAGGCCGGAATTCTGACCGAAGCTCTGCTGCGGCCGATCGGTGTAGAAGCGCTCGAATACCTTATCGACAGCATCGGGCTGCACGCCCGGACCGTCGTCGTCAACCAGAATATCGACGTCGTTTTTCAATCGCCGGCAGGTGATGCGCACGGTGCTTCCCGGTGGCGAGAACGAGCGGCCATTTTCGATCAGATTGTCGACCACCTGACCGAGCCGGGAATCGTGTCCCGGCACTCGGAATGTCCGCCCGCCACCGCCTTCGAAGCGCAGCGTCACGCTGACGCCGTCGTCGCGCTTGACCTCGTTGGCGACGCTGACCAGCGTGCTGAGGAGCTTTGCCAGATCGACCGGCGCGGCCTCCTGCCGCTGCAATTCGGCATCGAGCCGGCTGGCATCGGAAATGTCGGTAATGAGCCGGTCCAGCCGCTTGACGTCGTGCTGGATGATATTGAGCAGCCGCGTCCGGCTCTCCTCGGTTTTGGCGAGTGGCAAGGTTTCGATCGCCGAGCGCAGCGAGGTCAGCGGATTTTTCAGTTCGTGCGCGACGTCGGCGGCAAAGCTTTCGATCGCGTCGATGCGGCTGTAGAGCGCGCTGGTCATGGCGCGAAGCGTGCCGGAAAGGTGGCCGATCTCATCGCGCCGGCGGGTAAAGTCCGGAATCTCCACGCGCGAGCGAATGCGCCGCCGCACGCTTTCCGCGGCATCCGCCAGCCGCCGGACCGGCTCGGCAATCGTGCCGGCGAGCAGGATCGATAGCACGACCATCACGCCGGCGGCGACCAGAAAGACCTTCAGGATGGCGAGCCGCTCGGCTTCGACCATATCGTCGATGTCGGCGCCTTGCGTGGAAAGCATCAGCGCGCCGCGTACGGCGCGGAAGCGCTGCACCGGCACCGCCACCGATACGATAACGTCGCCGCGATTGTTGATGCGTACCATGCTGGCGTTCTGACCGGCGAGTGCCTGCACCACTTCGGGATAACCGCGTCCGCTCAGCGCGCCGAGTTCCTGATAAAGCGGGAGATCGCCGCGTCCCAGCCAGCGGCGGAGGGCGATGTAAGTGCGCTCGAATACGCCGGGCTTCTCGGCGTTAGGCGACGGCAGATCGTAGCGCAGCACGTCACCGCGCCCGAACAGATTGCGGCTATCGACCAGCAGCACGCCGTCGCGGTCATAAATGCGTGCGCGCGTCTTGGTCGGCGAGACCAGCCGCCGCAGCACCGGCGCGACACGTTCCGGATTGATCGGGAAATCGATGCCGTAGAGCGCGTCTTCGGATGGGCCATAACTTTCGCCCGGCCGCAGTTCCAGCAATTTGTCCGGATCGACGGTGATCGAGGAACCGGTCTCGATCGTCGCCTGCGCAGCGATCGCGGCGGCGATGATTTGTCCCTGCACCGAAAGGCTCTGAATGCGAGCGTCGATCAGGCCGGCGCGGAACTGCGAAAGAAAAGTGAAGCCGATCGAAAGCGCCACCAGGCCGGCAATGTTCAGAAACAGGATGCGGCGGGTGAGACTGGAGAAGCTTTGCGTAATGAAGAATTGCCAGACGCGCTGCACCCAGCCGCCGATACGCGCGAAGCCGCGCAGACGCGACTGCGCCACAGCCTCATCGAGGCCGTCGGCCGCGATCTGCGGCGCAATCTCGGGCGATTGGGCCTCCGGGGCCCCTGCCATTTCAGCGGTTCGATCAAGCACGTCGTCTGCCGGGGTTCCGAGCATGTCCGCTTCGCGCGGGCACGGACGCCATTACTACCGCACGTCAGCCATCCCAGTCAGGGGCCATTTTGGGCCATGGATCAAATTCGGTTGTCCAGGGCCCATGCGCAAAACGGCTATTATTGGAGCACGATCGTAGCGGCGCGCCGGATTTCACTTTTCCGGATCATGCTCTCGCGCTTATTCCTTAAAACGATAACCAACGCCATAGAGCGTTTCGATCATATCGAAGTCGTCGTCGCTTGCCTTGAATTTCTTGCGCAGCCGTTTGATGTGACTGTCGATGGTGCGATCGTCGACGTAAACCTGATCATCGTACGCGGCGTCCATCAGAGCGTTGCGGCTTTTGACCACGCCCGGGCGGCTCGCCAGCGCGTGCAAGATCAAAAACTCGGTGACGGTCAACGTCACCGGCTCGTTCTTCCAGGTGCAGGTGTGGCGCTCCGGATCCATGCGCAGCAGTCCGCGCTCGAGCACCTTGCTGTCGGCCTCCTTCGGCGTGGTGCCGTCTTTCGGCGACGCGCGGCGCAGCACGGCCTTGACGCGCTCGACCAACAGTCGCTGCGAAAACGGTTTGCGGATGAAATCGTCGGCGCCCATTTTCAGGCCGAACAATTCATCGATCTCCTCATCTTTCGAGGTGAGGAAGATCACCGGCAAATCGGATTTCTGCCGCAGCCGGCGCAAGGTCTCCATACCGTCCATGCGCGGCATCTTGATATCGAGAATGGCAAGATCGGGCGGCGCCGACTTGAAGCCGTCGAGTGCAGAAGCGCCGTCAGTGTAGGTTGTTATGCGATAACCCTCGGCCTCGAGCGCGATCGACACCGAGGTCAGGATGTTGCGGTCGTCATCGACGAGAGCGATTGTCGGCATGGCGGCCTTCTAGCATGAGTCGGCCGCAAGCATCATCAGCCCCGGCCCCGTAGCCTTTGAAGACCCATGTAGGGGCGGAAGTGTGACCAGACAAGGCTAAATCGGGGCAAATGCTGTGCCAGGAAAAATGCTGTGCCAGGAAAAGGAACCGGAATGAGCAAAAATAAACCCGAAACCGACACGGCCGCGCGGTTGCCGGGCGTCATGCCCGATCGGCTGCCGGAAGGCGCGCCGGCGGCCGACTTTGACGCCAAGGCGCTCGCCCGGGCGCTGCTGCGCACCGCGCGCGCGGGCGCGCTAGCGACCATCGACCGCAATACCGGTCACCCGTTCGCATCTTTGGTTAACGTCGCCACCGACGTCGACGCGTCGCCGCTCATCCTGATCTCACGGCTTGCCACCCATACCGCCAATCTGGAAAACGACGGCCGCGCGTCGCTGCTACTCTCATCCGGCGGCCGCGGCGACCCGCTCGCGCATCCGCGCCTGACCGTGCTTGGTACGTTTGCGTCGGTTGCGCGTGACCATCGCGACGAGCCGCGCTTGCGCCGGCGCTTCCTCGCGCGTCATCCGAAGTCGGAGTTGTATGCCGGCTTTGCCGATTTCGCGTTCTGGCGGCTGACCGTCGCGTCGGGGCATCTCAATGCCGGCTTCGCGCGCGCCGCCGACCTGAAAGCCGCCGACCTTCTCACCGACATTTCCGGCGCCGACGACTTGATCGGGGCCGAAGCGGGCGCGCTCGCGCACATGAACCAAGACCACGCCGAGGCAATCAGGCTCTACGCGACCAAACTTCTCGGCGCCAAAGAGGGGGCGTGGCGGCTTACCGGGGTTGACCCGGACGGGCTCGACCTCGCCCACGGCGATGCTGCGTTGCGTTTACCGTTTACCGAGCGCGTCATCGACGCGGAGCAATTGCGCACGACAGTCGTCGATTTGGCCAAGGCTGCGCGCGCCAAGTAGTCGCGCCGGCCCGCTTGCTGCATTGCAGCGCGAGGAACAGACTGAGTTTTCCCCGGTTAGCGTTGTGGTGGGAGTCGGTCTTGGCAGATGCTACGATGCTCGATATAGGGTCGCGCGTCCCCCAGCTACGGGCGAAATCGGGCCTTCCTGAAGGCTGAAAAAGACCATCGGCAGGCTAACTGCCGGGCGAGTGTGTGGAGGCAAGCTTGAGAGAGACGGGTCTGCGAAACAGCGCCCATGGCGCCGATAAATTTGGCTTGAAAGATCTCGCCGCGATCCACTGGAATCTGCCCGATACTATCCTGACCGAGCACGCGATCGCCAATGGCGAGGGTTCCCTGGTCTCCGGCGGCGCGTTTTGCGCCGAGACCGGCGTGCACACCGGACGCAGCCCCAAGGACAAATTCATCGTCGACGACGCCCAGACCGAGAAATCGGTATGGTGGGAGAAAAACGGCCGGCTTGCACCGGAAAAATTCCAGCTGTTGTTCGACGACTTTCTCGCCCACGCCAAAGGCAAGGTGCTTTACGCCCAAGACCTTTATGGCGGCGCCGATCCCAAATACCGCATCAAGGTCCGCGTCTATAACGAGATCGCCTGGCATTCGATGTTCATCCGCGCGCTGCTGATCCGGCCCGAGCGCGCCGAGCTTTCGCATTACGTGCCCGATTTCACCATTCTCTCGCTGCCGTCGTTCAAGGCCGATCCCAAGCGCCACGGTGTGCGCAGCGAAACCATTGTCGCGATCGACTTCACCAGGCGCATCATCCTGATCGGCGGCACCTCTTACGCCGGCGAAATGAAGAAGTCGGTGTTCACCACGCTCAATTACTACCTGCCGCCCGAAAGCGTGATGCCGATGCATTGCTCCGCCAATGTCGGACCCGCCGGCGACGTCGCGCTGTTCTTCGGGTTATCCGGCACCGGTAAGACGACGTTGTCGGCCGATTCCAGCCGCACGCTGATCGGCGACGACGAGCACGGCTGGGGACCGCAAGGCGTATTCAACGTCGAAGGCGGCTGCTACGCCAAGTGCATCAAACTTTCGGCGGAGGCCGAACCGGAGATTTACGCCACTACGCAACGCTTCGGCACCGTGCTGGAAAACGTGGTGTTCGATCCGCAGACGCGGATTTGCGACTTCGACAACGACTCGAAGACGGAAAACACCCGCGCTGCTTATCCGCTCGATTTCATTCCCAATGCTTCGCGCACCGGCCGTGCCGGCATGCCGAAGAACATCGTGCTGTTGACCGCCGATGCGTTCGGCGTGATGCCGCCGATCGCGAAACTGACCCCGGCGCAGGCGATGTATCACTTCCTTTCCGGCTACACCGCCAAGGTGGCCGGCACCGAAAAGGGTCTGGTCGGCGTGCAGCCGGAATTTTCGACCTGCTTCGCGGCGCCGTTCCTGCCGCGGCATCCGTCCGTATACGGCAACCTGCTGCGTGAGTTGATCAGCGCGCACGACGTCGATTGCTGGCTGGTCAATACCGGCTGGACCGGCGGTGTCTACGGCGTCGGCCGGCGCATGCCGATCAAGGTGACGCGCACGCTGCTTGCCGCCGTGCTCGATGGTTCGCTCAAGAGCGCCAAATTCCGTACCGATCTTTATTTCGGGTTTTCGGTGCCGATCCAACTGACCGGCGTCGAGCCGCATCTGCTCTATCCGCAGAAGACCTGGCAGAACAAGCTCGAATTCGACCAGACCGCGCGCAAGCTGGTCGATATGTTCCAGAAGAACTTCGTGCAGTTTGAACAGCACGTCGAGCCTGACGTGCGCGCGGCGGCGCCGGAAGTGCGTCTCGCCGCCGAATAGCAGCGAGCCGCCATCTAGTGGTCCGATTCTAACATTCGCATCCTGTTCGGCACCCTCTCATGCGAATGTTAGAATTAAAAGGACCACTAGCAAATATGAGTCCTAGTGGAGCTTTGGATTTGACATTCGCTTCACGAGTCTGCCGCCAGGTGGGTAGCGAATGTTAAATCCGCTCCACTAGCCCCAGCCTCTCCAGGGCGTTTCCGGCACCGGCGTCAGCGGCGGCTTGCCCGCCGCCCAGGCCAAAATGTTATCGACGATGAGCTGATCCATCTTCTCGCGCGTGTATGCCGACGCCGAGCCGACGTGCGGCAGCAACACGACGTTGTCCATGGTCATGAGTTCCGCCGGCACGTTCGGCTCGTCCGCGAAAACGTCGAGCCCGGCGGCGAAAATCTTGCGCTGCTTGAGCGCCGCGATCAGCGCCGGCTCGTCGATGACCGAGCCGCGCGCGACATTGATGACGATACCGTCGGGGCCGAGCGCGTCGAGCACGCGGGCGTCGATCATGTTCCGCGTTTCGTCGCCGCCCGGCACGATGACAATCAGCGTATCGGCGTCGTGCGCCATGTCGGTCAGCTTCGGGTAATGCCGATAGGCCAGTTCGGGCCGGCGGTGGCGCGCGTGATAGACGATCGGCACGCCGAAGCCTTCGAGCCGTCGCGCAATCGCCACGCCGATCCGGCCCATGCCGATCAGGCCGATTGTGCGATTGCGCAACGTCGCTTTGCTCAGCGGATAATTGCCCTGCGGCCATCGGCCGGCGCGCACATGGCGTTCGGCCTGCGGAAACTCGCGCACGGTGCAGAGCAACAGGCCGATTGCGGTGTCGGCGACTTCTTCGTTCAGCACGTCGGGCGTATGCGTGACGATGATGCCGCGTTTCGCCGCGGCCGCCGCATCGATGTGGTCGTAACCGACGCCGAAGCTGGCAACGATTTGCAGTTTCGGCAAACGGTCGAACAAGGCGTCGTCGACCGGCACGACCGGCGCGCTTACCGCCATCGCGCGCAGACCGGCGTTGGCGGCGAGAAAAGCGTCGCGGTCGGCGGCTGGCAATGTATGCATGGTGAAGTCGGCAAGGCCCTTGGCCAGCCACGGCCGTAACGGCCCGATCAGCAACACGTCCCGCTTGTCGGCGATCGGCATCTTAACGTCACACCAGCATCGTGACCGGCGTCTCCAGCAACGCCCTGACGGCGGCCAATAGTTCGGCGCCGAGTGCGCCGTCGACGACGCGATGGTCGCAAGACAGCGTCGCGGTGAGCATGCTGGCGAAGGCCACGCCGCCGTCTTCTTTCTCGATCGCCTGCCGGCGCGCGGCGCCGACCGCAAGGATGGTCGCTTGCGGCGGATTGATGATCGCCGAGAATTCGCGCACGCCGTACATGCCGAGATTGGAGATGGCCGACGCGCCGCCCTGATAATCGGCGGGTTTGAGCTTCTTGTCGCGGGCGCGGGCCGCCAAGTCTTTCATTTCCGACGAGATAATCGTCAGCGATTTGGTTTCGGCGTTGCGCACGATCGGCGCGATCAGGCCGCCGTCGAGCGCGACCGCAACTCCGATGTCGGAATGCTTGAATCGCAAAATGCGGTCCCCCGCCCACGCCGCATTCGCCGCCGGCACGCGCTGCAAAGCGATCGCCAGCGCCCGGATGATGAAATCGTTGAGCGAGAGCTTGAACACCGGCTTGCCGTCGCGGTCCTTCGGCGCGGCGGCGTTGGCTTCCTCGCGCACCGCCAGCAGGCGATCGATGGCGATGTCGGCGGTCAGGTAGAAGTGCGGGACGGTCTGCTTCGCCTGCGTCATGCGCGCGGCGACGGTCTTGCGCATGGCGTCGAGCGGCACTTCCTCGTAGCCGGCCGGGTCGTACAACGCTTTAATCTGATCGGCGCTCAGGCCCTCGGCGAGCGGCAGGCGCGCACCCGGCCGCGCGGTTTCCACGTCGTGCGCAACAATGCGGCCGTGCGGGCCCGAGCCGCGCAGCCCGGAAAGATCGATGCCGCCTTCGGCGGCAAGCCGACGCGCCAGCGGTGTGACCGTCGTGCCCCCGGACAATCGCGCCGGGCCGAAATTGCGCGCGGGCGTGCGAACCTCGAAAAACGGATCGAGCTTGATCGGCGCCTGCGATTTGGCGGTCGGCGCTGGGGCGGGCTCGCTCTCGTAACCGGTTGCTGGCGCGGCCGAGGCGACCGGGGCAGCCGCTTTCGGCGCCGGTGCCGCAGCGGGCTTTGCCGCCGCAGCGCCCGGCAGCGCCGCAGCCGCCGCACCCGCCCCGCCGATCACGCCCACGACAGCGCCGACCGGCACTACTTCGCCGGCAGCCACGCGGATTTCATTGAGCACGCCGGCTTCGATCGCCGGCACTTCCATCGACACCTTGTCGGTCTCGATCTCGAACAGATTGTCGCCCGGCTTAACCGCGTCGCCGGCCGACTTGAACCATTGCGTGATTTTTCCCTCGGTGACCGTTTCGCCGAGCTGCGGCATCAGGATGTTCATTGGGCTTCCAAGCTTTTACCGAGGCGCACCTTTGGTGCGCAGCTCAGGATGATGGCACGACGTCACCACGTCACCGACACGTATTGGGTTTCCATGAATTCCATCATTCCTTCATGGGCGCCTTCGCGGCCGAGGCCGGATTGCTTGGTCCCGCCGAATGGTGCTGCCGGATCGGAGACGATGCCGCGGTTAAGCCCGATCATGCCGAAATCGAGTTTCTCCGACACGCGCATGCCGCGGCTCAAATCCCTGGTGTAGAGGTAGGCGACCAGGCCGTATTCGGTATCGTTGGCGCGGGTGACGACTTCGTCTTCGTCCTTGAAGGTTTGCAGCGAGGCGACCGGGCCGAAAATCTCCTCGTTGAGCATTTTGGCGTCGTTCGACACGTTGGTGAGCACGGTCGCCGGATAGAAGAAGCCGGGGCCGCCCGGTGTCTTGCCGCCGGTCAGCACCTTGGCGCCCTTCTTCACCGCGTCGTCGACCAGTTCGATCACCTTGTCGAGCCCTTCCTTGTTGACCAGCGGGCCGAGCGAGACGCCGTCGTCGAGGCCGTTGCCGACTTTCAGCCCGGCCATTTTCGCCGTCAGCTTGTTGGCAAATTCGTCATGCACCTTCTCGTGCACGTAGAAACGATTGGCCGCGGTGCAGGCCTCGCCCATGTTGCGCATCTTGGCGACCATGGCGCCTTCGATGGCGGCGTCGATATCGGCGTCGTCGAACACGATGAAGGGTGCGTTGCCGCCGAGCTCCATCGACGGCTTGAGGATGCTGTCGGCGGATTCGTGGAGAAGCTTGCGGCCGACTTCAGTCGAGCCGGTGAAGGAAACGACGCGCACACGCGGATCGTGCAGCATGGCGCCCACCACCTTGCCGGAGGAGCGCGAGGGAATGACGTTGACGACGCCGGCCGGCACGCCGGCTTCTTCCAGGATCGGCATCAGCGCCAGCATGGTGAGCGGCGTATCGGAAGCGGGCTTGACCACGACCGGACAGCCGGCGGCGAGCGCCGGGCCGATCTTGCGGGTCGCCATCGCCGCCGGAAAATTCCACGGCGTTACCAGCACAGCGATGCCGGCCGGCTTGTGGTGCACGACGATACGCGCGCCGGAGGAGGGCGCCCGCGACAACGCGCCGATATTGCGGACCGCTTCCTCCGCGTACCAGCGGAAGAACTCGGCGGAATAGGCGACCTCGCCGCGCGAATCCGACAATGCCTTGCCGTTCTCGATGGTGATCAGCTTCGCCAGCCGTTCAGCGTCGCGCATGATCAACTCGAATGCCTTGCGCAGGATTTCGCCGCGCTCGCGCGGCTTCTTGGCGGCCCAGCCGGGGAACGCCGCCGCGGCGGCATCGAGCGCGGCGTTGGCGTCTTCCACAGTAGCGCTGGCGACGGAGGCGACTTTGTTTTCGGTCGCCGGGTCGATCACGTCGAAGCGTGCGCCGTCGGACGATTTTTTCCATTTGCCGCCGATCCACAGATCGGTCGGCACATTGGCGAGGAGATTGTCATACCTGGCTGCCATGTTCGCTATTCACTCCAGACTCGATTTACCGCTTTTCAGCTCGACCAGGATGTTTCGATACATCTGGCCGCTCAGATTGCGCAGCTCGTGCTTCTGGCCGGCATCGTTCCAAATCACGCCACCGACCTTGTCGTCGGCGATGAAGGAGTGGCCGTCGACATTCTCAAGCTCGATCTTGCCGCCGGTGACGTTGATGATGACGTAGTCGAGTGTGTGGTGATGCCAGGCCTTCTTGCCGCCGGCCGGAACCTGCATGTCCCAGACCTTTACCTGGTCGTTCTCGAACAAAACCTCGGTGCCGATCGGGCCGCACGGGTTTTCGCGGGTCGGTTCGTCCGCCATGCTTACGCTCCGTTATGCGTTCAGGCTGCGCTGCACCCGCTCGGCGATCCGGTCGACGCTGGGCAGTGCAATGTCCTCGAGAATATCGGCGGCCGGCAGCGGGATATGCGGCGTGGTGATCCGCACCGGCGGGCCGTCGAGATCGTAAAACGCTTCATCGGCGGCGATCGAGACAAGTTCGGCGCCCCAGCCGCACAGCCGCGGATTTTCCTCCACGGTGAACAGACGGTGGGTGCGCGCCACCGAACCGAGGATGGTCTGGGTGTCGAGCGGCACCAGCGAGCGCACATCGATCACTTCGCAGTCGATGCCGTGGTCGCTCTTGAGCTTTGCCGCAGCCGCCAATGCCCGCGGCACCATCAGCGCCAACGCCAGGATGGTGGCGTCTTTGCCCGGCCGCACGATCTTGGCGCTGCCGAGCGTATCGACGATCTCGCCGTCGGGGACTTCGCCCTTGGTCGCATAAAGCGATTTGTGCTCGAAAAAGATCACCGGATCGGGATCGCGCACAGCGGCGGCCATCAAGCCGATAACGTCGCGCGGTGACGATGGCGCCACGACTTTCAGTCCCGGGATCATCATGCACCAGTTTTCGACGCTCTGTGAATGTTGCGCGCCAAAGCGCGCGCCGCCGCCGTTGCCGGTGCGCACGACCAACGGGCATTTGACCTGCCCGTTAGACATGTAGCGGCTCTTCGGGAATTCGTTGGCGATGTAGTCGAAGCACACCGCGATGAAGTCCGAGAACATGATCTCGGCGATCGGCTTTAGCCCCGTCATCGCCGCGCCCATGGCGGCGCCGAGGATCGCCTGCTCGGAAATCGGCGTGTCGCGCACGCGCACCGGGCCGAATTGATCGTAGAGTCCGACCGTCGCCTTGAACACGCCGCCGGCTTTGCCGATGTCCTCGCCGATGATCACGACGTCGGGATCGCGGGTCATTTCCTGGGCGATGCCGCGGATGACCGCGTCGCGATAGGTCAGTTCCGCCATGCGAAGCCTCCGTCGGCGTAGACGTCGGCGGTGAGAAGATCGAGCGCCGGCGGCCCCGCGGCCTTGCACAGCTCGGTCGCCTCGTCGACTTCGCGCTTCACCTCGGTGTCGATGCGCAGGATGGTGTCCGCGCCGACGCCGAAAGCTCGAAGCCGCTGGCGATAGAGCTTGATCGGATCGCGCTCTTTCCAGCGTTCCAATTCGCCTTCGGGCCGGTATTTGGCCGGATCGGCGCGCGAATGTCCGCTATAGCGGTAGGTCATGCATTCAATCAGCGACGGGCCGTCGCCGGCGCGTGCTTTGGCGTAAGCTTCGGTGGCGGCGCGGTAGACGGCGTCGGCGTCGTTGCCGTCAACGATGATGCGCGGTAGTCCGTAGCTCGCGGCGCGGTCGGCGGCCGGATGCTCGACCGCGGTGACGTCGCTGATCGGCGTGTATTCCATGTAAAGATTGTTCTCGCAGACGAACACGACCGGCAATTTCCACACCGCCGCGAAGTTGAGCGCTTCATGAAAGGCGCCGATGTTGGTGGTGCCATCGCCGAAGAAACAAACCGACACGTCTTTGGCGCCTTTGTACTGGGCGCGCCAGGCGGCGCCGCAGGCGATCGGCAGATGTGCGCCGATGATCGCGTAAGAGCCCATGACGCCATGCTCCACCGACGTCAGGTGCATCGAGCCGCCCTTGCCGCGCATCAAGCCGATGTCGCGGCCCATCAATTCGCCGAGCACCTGGACGATCGGCACGCCGCGGGCGAGCGTATGCGCATGGCCGCGATAGGTGCAGAACGAAAGGTCGCCGGGGCGCATCGCGTCGGCGAAACCGGCGGCGACCGCTTCCTGGCCGAGCGAAAGATGGCTCGTGCCCTTCACCAGATTTTGCAGGAACAGATCGTAGGCGCGCTGCTCGGCCTCGCGGATCACTACCTGGGTGCGATACAAAGCGAGCCGTTTTTCTTCGCCGATGTCGTCGTTCAGACTCCCTTTCGGCGCGGGCGCGCGATCTTCTATTTTAGCCATGAAGTATCCCTTGGGCGCCCGAACGATTGCCTGGCGCGGCCGCAACTTAGCGCCACTTTGAAAGCCGAGGCAACGGGCCCGGAAACGGCTTGACCGGGTGGGCAGCGGCGCGAAATACGCATGTCGCGCTTGCGCTCGACACAGCAGTCAACTTAGGTAAGCGGCGCGAGCGGAGGATTGATTTTGGCCCAAACCGAAGACCACCGCGTCCCAAACGAGCCGCGCCGCGACTCCATGCACCGCTTCCTCGGCGGCCCGCCATTGGCGGTAGTGGGTCGGCTGGTCATGCTGTCGATTCTGGTGGGCGTGATCCTTGCCGCTATTGGGCTCGATCCCTGGAACATCGTGGAATCGGTGCGCGCGCTGATCGTGCATGTCTGGCGGATGGGTTTCGATGTGGTGCGATGGCTGTGGCGCTATTTTCTGCTCGGCGCGGTCATCGTCGTGCCGATCTGGTTTTTGGTGCGGCTCGCGAAAGCGCCGCGCGGCGAGTAAGATCGCACACCGTGAAATAAAAAAAGCCGGGCTGGGCCCGGCTTTTTTTATTGGTGTCGGCCTGAAGGCTAGTCTTCTTGCTGACCGCCCGGCGGCATCACCGGATCGTTGTCGCCGCGCACATTGTGATCGCCTTGCGTGGTCTGATCGCGGGGGCCGCGATGCCGGCGCCGCCGATGCCTCTGGAAGCGGTCGGACCCATCGTAGCCGTTGGATCCGTCGGGTCCGTTGCCACCCTGGCCTTGTTGTTGCTGCTGCGGCGGCTGCGGCTGGCCCCCGGTAATGAAGGACGGAAGACGGTCCACGTCTTGCTCGTTGCCCGGCTGCATTTGCTGCGGGCGCTGGCTGCTTTGCTGATTATTCTGCTGATTATTCTGCTGATTATTTTGCTGGTTGTTTTGCTGGTTGTTTTGTTGGTCGTACTGGTTGTGTTGATTGTACTGCTGTGGCTGCTGGTTTTGCTGCGAATAAAACTGCTGTTCACGCGGGGCGAACGGCTCACCGGCCTGCGGCTGGTCGTCGCCGTCGTCATAACCATCATCCGGGCCGTTGCCGCCGGCGCCGGGCTGACCCGGCTGCTGCTGGTAGTAGGGCTGGCTTTGGCGAAACTGCTCCTGCGCCGCGGCGATCAGACGAAAATAATGTTCAGCATGCTGATAGTAATTCTCGGCTGCAACCGGGTCACCGGAACTTTGTGCGTCGCGGGCGAGCTGCAGATATTTTTCGCCGACGTGGGATGCCGTTCCGCGAATTTTCACGTCCGGTCCATTAGACTCGTACATGCGCGACAATGGATTTTGGTGATGATGATGACCACCACTACCACCGCCACTACCACCCTTACGGTTGCGACCCCGCATGCGCTTGTTCTGACCGTTTCTCATGGTTGCTGTTCCGCCAACCTCTTATTTACCGCGGCACGGACGCCGCCGTTCACTGTCGCTGAATGAAATTCCATAGTCCTCAATGCAGCCCTCACCGGCGGTTTCGCCGCGGTGTTGCGAACCCCTCATATGCGCGACATCTCATCGACGCGCGCCGAGTCGATAACGCTTTTCGGTCTGAATCTGGCAATCCCGTTTGCCGTCCGATCCGGCTTTCGCTGTTCCGGCTTTAGTTTTCGCCTGCGCTGCCAACCTCGTTAGAGGGACGCCTCCAGGGCGTTCTAGGCGGTGCGGCGCTATCGACCTCGGGCCGATTCCGTGGCCACAAAGCTAGTCGGTTCCGGCCGACATTCCAAGCGATTTTTTGCCGGGGCCCAATGTTCCGGGCTCGCCATGCTTTTCCCGGTGTCTTTTCGCAACGAGCGCGCGCGGCCTGCCATCCACATCGGCGCGTGCCGGCAGCAATGCAAGACCAGCCGCCGCAAAAAGGTCCGCGACCGGACGCGCCTGCCCGACGCCAAGCTCGATCGCAAGCAGGCCGCCCGGCCCCAGCAATGAAGGCACCGTCGCAGCAATAGCCCGGTAAAAATTCAGCCCGTCGGTTCCGCCGTCGAGCGCCGGGCGCGGATCGAACTCGCGCACCTCCGGCGCCAGCCCGGCGATGTCGCCGGTCACGACATAAGGCGGATTGGAGACGATCAGGTCGAACGGTCCGCCGAGCGCCGCCGCGAGATCGCAAGCGACAAAATGCGCGCGGTCGACCCCGAGCCGTCGGGCGTTGGTGCGCGCCAGCCGTAGCGCGCCATCGCTGATATCGGTGCCGATCCCGAACGCGCCGGGAAGTTCGGAGAGCAGTGCCAACAATAGCGCACCGCTACCGGTGCCAAGATCGGCGATGCGCAAGTGTTCGGCGCGCAAGCCGTCGGTTTCGAGGGCGGCGAGTGCCGCTTCGACCACGGTTTCGGTTTCCGGCCGCGGCACCAGCGTCGTTGCGTCGATCAAAAAGCGCAGGCTCCAGAATTCCTTTTCGCCGACGATGCGCGCCACCGGTTCGTGGGCGAGGCGACGTTGCGCCAGCGCCGCAATGGCGGCTCGTTCGGCGTTGGCCAGCGATCGCGCCGCCGCGGCCGTCAGCGCCGCATGATCGAGGCCGAGCGCGTGACCGACGAGGATGCGGGCATCGAGTTCGGGTGCATCGAGGCCGGCAGCGCGGAATTTGTCCGCCAGCGCCCGACGGGTATCGCCAACGGTCGCTCCTTGCGTGCCGTTGTCAGCAACGGCGAGCGTCATCCCGGCTCCTCGGCAAGCAGCGCGGCCTGATGCTCGGCAACAAGGGCGTCGATAATTTCGCCGAGCGCCTCGCCTTCCAGAATCTGCGGCAGCTTATAGAGCGTCAGGTTGATGCGGTGGTCGGAAACCCGGCCTTGCGGATAATTGTAGGTACGGATGCGTTCGGAGCGGTCGCCGGTGCCGACCTGGCCGCGCCGTTCAGCGGCGCGCGCCGCATCAAGCCTCTGACGTTCGTAATCGTAGAGGCGCGTGCGCAGCACGGCGAGCGCCTTGGCGCGGTTACGGTGCTGCGAGCGATCCTCCTGCATCATCACCACAATGCCGGTCGGAATGTGGGTTATCCGCACCGCCGATTCGGTCTTGTTGACGTGCTGGCCGCCGGCGCCGCCCGAGCGCAGCGTGTCGATCCGCAGATCGGTGTCGTTAATGGCAATGTCGAGGTCTTGCGCTTCCGGCAGCACCGCCACGGTCGCGGTCGAAGTGTGGATGCGGCCGGAGCCTTCGGTGTCGGGCACCCGCTGCACGCGATGGACGCCGGACTCGAATTTGAGCCTGGCGAAAGCGCCGCGGCCGCGGATCTCGGCGATGATTTCCTTAAATCCGCCCATCGCGCCATCGCTCAGGCTCATGACTTCGACCTTCCAGCGCTGATTGGCGGCGTAGCGCTCGTACATGCGGAATAGGTTGCCGGCGAACAACGCGGCCTCGTCGCCGCCGGTGCCGGCGCGGATTTCGAGGATGACGTTGCGCTCATCCATCGCATCTTTTGGGATCAGCGCGAGCCGCAATTGTTGTTCGAGTGCCGCGCGTCTGGTTTCAAGCTGCCGGCGCTCGGTATCGGCGACGGAACGCATCTCCACGTCGGTTGAGGGATCGTCGATCAGGCCGGTGACGTCGTCGAGTTCGCGTTGCGCAGCGCGATAGGAATTCACCGCTTCGACCACCGGCGAAAGCTCGGCGAATTCGCGCGAGAGCTTCACGTAGGTTTCCGGCGGCTGCGCGGCGGCGAGATCACGTTCCAGCGCCGCATGACGGGTGACAAGCGCGTTGAGCTTTTGATCGGGCAACATGGTGTTCAGATCAAATCTGCAAGCCGGACTCGGCGGCGAATTTTTCCAATTCGGCGCGGATCGATGTAGTGCCGGACGGCTTGTCGATCAACGGGCAAAGAAACGCGGCGGCTTTGCGGCTATCGACGTCGAGCAGCATCGCCTTGACCGGACCGACCGCCGACGGCGTGAGCGACAGCGAGCGATAACCGACCGCCGTGAGCGCCAGCGCGCCAATCGGCTGCGAAGCAAGCTCGCCGCAGACCGTCGCCGGCTTGCCGTATTCAAGGGCTTTGTCGGCGATGTCCTTGAGCGCGCGCAGCACCGGCGCCGACAGCGGATCAAACCGGCCCGAGACGCGCGGATTGTTGCGATCGACCGCATAGAGGAACTGGACGAGGTCGTTCGAGCCGACCGAAAGGAAATCGGCGTGCTCCAGCAACTCGTCGAGCTGATAAAGCAGTGAAGGGACTTCGACCATGCTGCCGACTTCGACCTGATCGGGCAGCTTGTGGCCGTGGCGGCGCAAATGCGTCAGCTCAAGCTCGACCAATTCCCTGGCCTGGTTGAATTCGGCAACCGTGGCGATCATGGGAAACATGATTTTCAGCACGCGCCCGCCGGCGGCGCGCAACAGCGCGCGCAACTGGGTCCGCAGCAGCGCCGGCCGGTCGAGTCCGAGCCGGATCGCGCGCCAGCCGAGCGCCGGGTTCTCCTCCTCGATATTGCGCATATACGGCAATACCTTATCGCCGCCGATATCGAGGGTGCGGAACGTCACCGGCTTGTCGCCGACGGCGTCGAGCACCGCGCGATAGAGCGCATGTTGCTCGCTCGCGCGCGGGAAATTCGGCGCCACCATGAATTGCAGTTCGGTGCGGAACAGCCCGATGCCGGCGGCGCCGGTATCGGCGATATGCGGCAGGTCGACGTTGAGCCCGGCATTGATCAGCAGGGTAAATTTCTCGCCGTCCCTGGTTAGGCACGGCAGATCGCGCAGCGCCTGATATTGCTGCTGCCGCCGTGCCCGCAGCCGCACCCGCTCGGCGTAAGCGGCCTCCAGGTCCGGCAACGGGCGCAAATGCATGTCGCCTGCGGCGCCGTCGATAATAACGGCGTCGCCGGGATCGGCCATGCCGGTGGCGTTGTCGATCTCGCCGACCGCGGCGATGCCGAGCGCGCGGGCGACGATGGCGACATGCGAATGCGGGCCGCCTTCTTCCAGCACCAGTCCGCGCAGCTTTTTGCGATCGTAATCGAGCAGCGCGGCCGGTCCCATCGAGCGCGCCACCACAATGGCGTTGTCCGGCAAATTCTCGCGCGACGGCGCGTGATCGCGGCCGGTGAGCTGGCGCATCAGCCGGTTGGCGAGGTCATCGAGGTCGTGCAGCCGCTCGCGCAGATACGGGTCGGTCTGCCGCAGCATGCGCGCCCGGGTGTCCGACTGCACGCGCTCGACCGCGGCCTCGGCGGTCAGGCCGGTCATCACCGCTTCTTCGAGCCTGTGCGCCCAGCCGCGGTCGTAGGCGAACAAGCGATAGGCTTCGAGCACGTCGCGGTGTTCGCCGCCTTCGACCACGTCGCCGTGTTCGAGCAGTTGATCGAGATCGGTCCGCAGGGCCTCGACCGCCGTTTGCAGATGTTTCAATTCCTTCGGAACGTCGTCGGCGATGTAATTGGTGACGACGACGCGCGGTTCGTGCAGCACGACGTGGCCGAGCGCGATGCCTTCGGACAGCGGCGATCCGGTAAGATGCAGCGAGCGCCGCGCCGCCGGCTCGGCGCCGGGCAACGCCAGCGCCGACAACTCGCCGGAAGCGATCATCTCGGCGAGCACCATCGCCGTGGTCTGCAGCGCTTCGACTTCTTCTTCGGAGTAGGTCCGCCGCGCGCGGTTCTGCACCACCAGCACGCCGAGCGTGTTGCCCGCGCGCAGGACCGGCACGCCGAGGAACGAATGGTAGATCTCTTCGCCGGTTTCCGCCCGGAACGAAAACGCCGGGTGCGCCTGCGCGTTGGAGAGGTTGATCGCGCTGGCCTGGCTGGCGACCAGGCCGACCAGGCCTTCGTCGGTGGCGAGCACGGTGCGATGCACCGCGTCGCGGTTCAAACCTTCGGTGGCATAGAGTTCGAGCGTACCATCGACGCGCAACACGTAGACGGAGCAGACCTCCGCCACCATGTTGGCGGCAATCAGCACCACGATCTTGTCGAGGCGTTCCTGCGCGCTGACCGGCTCCGCCATGACTTCGCGGAGTCGGCGCAACAAAACGCGCGGACCGCCAAGCGCGCCACGCATGGCGTGAGGTCCCTCGGGCCTTCGCTATGGCCGGGGGGTCGCCCGCTTCACCCCGGCCTGCATCGAAGATGAGTCAGCCGGAGCCCAGGCTGCGGCAAACATCCTCAAGGCTATATCGAATGCGGCATGCAAACTGCAAGCCAAAGACGCGACGATGACGGCTGCGAAAATTTGTGCGCCGCAGCGAGAATCGCGATTATGGCGACGCCTGATCGAGTCCGTACAGCGAATGGAGCGTGCGCACCGCCAATTCGGTGAAATTCACGTCGATCAGCAGCGAGAACTTGATCTCCGACGTGGTGATGGCACGGATGTTGACCGCGCGCTCGGCCAGCGCCTGGAACGCCTGCGCGGCGACGCCGGCGTGGCTGCGCATGCCGATGCCGATCACCGAGATTTTGGCAACGTCCGTGGCGCTGTCGAGCCGCTTATAGCCGATCTGCTTCTTCGCCTTGGCGATGACGTCGAGCGCCCGCTGATAGTCGGCAGCCGGCACGGTGAAGGTGAGGTCGGTGCTCTTGCCGTCGGGCGAGACGTTCTGCACGATCATGTCGACGTTGATGCTGGCTTGCGCGAGCGGCATGAAAATCGCCGCGGCGACACCCGGCTTGTCGTCAACTTCGCGCACCGAGATTTGTGCTTCGTCGCGCGAGAACGCGATGCCGGTGACGGTTTGCTGCTCCATGATCTCTCCCTCGTCGCAAATCAATGTACCCGGCGGTGTGCCGTGCGGATCGATATCTTCCGGCCGGTCGAAGCTTGAGCGCACGAAAATGCGGACGTTATGAAGCATGCCAAGCTCGACCGAGCGCACCTGCATCACCTTGGCGCCAAGCGACGCCAGCTCCAGCATTTCCTCAAACGCAACCTTGGCGAGTCGTTTGGCGCGCGGCACGACCCGCGGGTCGGACGTATAGACGCCGTCGACGTCGGTATAAATGTCGCAACGGTCGGCGCGGATGGCGGCCGCCAGCGCCACGGCCGAGGTGTCGGAGCCGCCGCGGCCGAGTGTGGTGATGCGGCCGGTTTCTTCGTGCACGCCCTGGAAGCCGGCGACGACAGCAACCTCTTTGCATTCGGCAAAACGCTTGATCAGTTCGGCGCCGTCGATGCCGGTGATGCGCGCCGAGGTGTGAACGTTGGTGGTCATGATCGGCAATTGCCAGCCGAGCCACGAGCGGGCGTTGACGTCGATGTCCTGCAAAGCGATCGCGAGCAGGCCGGCGGTGACCTGTTCGCCGGTCGCAAATACGGCGTCGTATTCGCGGGCGTCGAATACCGGCCGGTTCTTCGATGCTTCCCGGCACCACTCGATCAGCCGGTCGGTCGTTCCCGCCATTGCAGATACGACAACGGCTACGTCATGCCCGGCGTCGACCTCGCGCTTAACATGGCGCGCCACGTTGCGGATACGGTCGATATCGGCGACGGAAGTGCCGCCGAATTTCATCACCAGACGAGCCATAATACGCGCTTTCCCCGAAGGCGCGTATTGATACCGGTGCGGTGGACGCGCTGCAACAAGGCGTCAATCGCACCGGATTTGCGACCGGATTTGTCGGCAGATAGCGTTAATCGGTCGGACGATCGCGACGGTCTTTGTTTCGGACGCGGATCGGCAGCGCAGTTTCCTGCCAACCCATCGCGATCCCCGTCAAATTCGACCAGAACGCGATCCACATCAACAACGGCATGCGAGCCTCCTTTGCGGATCGAGCCAATGATTTAACGTGCTAAACTCGCGGTAGTTCCGCATCGCAGCACGAGAGGTCGAGTATCATGCCGGCGAGTACCGATCGCATCCTGACCACGCATGTTGGCAGTCTTGTGCGCCCGCCCGAACTCATGCGTTACATCGAAGCGATCGACGCCGGTGGCAACGTCGATCAGGCGGCATTCGACCGCTGTCTGTTCGGGGCCGTGAAGGCGGTGGTCGAACATCAGCAACGCGCCGGCGTCGACATTGTCAACGACGGCGAATTCGGCAAATTTCGCAGCTGGTCGTTCTATGTGCTCGATCGGCTTGCCGGCATTGAGGAGCGCGCCGTCGAAGCGCCGCGCGGCGCCGGCCGCGACCAGCAGATGTTTGCCGATTTCTACGCCGAATATTTTCCGACCCAGAAGCTGCCGAAACGCGGCACCGTCGTTTGCGTCGGCCCGCTTGCCTACAAAGGTCAGGCGGCGCTGCAAAAAGATATCGCGATCTTCAAGGCCGCGCTTAACGGCGTCGCGGTTGCCGATGCTTTCCTGCCGGTGGTGGCGCCGGCGAGCGCCGTGCCGCGCCACACCAACGAATACTACAAGGATGACGAAGAATTTTTGTTCAAGCTCGCCGAAGCGCTGCGCGAGGAATACAAGACGATCATCGATGCCGGCTTGCTGGTGCAGATCGACGACGCGTTCCTGCCTTACATGTACGACGTGGCGTTCGCCGCCGACGATCTTGCCGGTTATCGCAAATGGGCGGCGGTGCGGATCGCCGCGCTCAATCACGCCATCGAAGGGCTGCCGGCCGAGCGTATCCGCTATCACATTTGCTGGGGCAGCTTTAACACACCGCACGTCACCGACGTGGCGCTCAAGGACATTGTCGACCTGGTGCTTGAAGTCAAAGCCGGCGCTTATTGCATCGAGATGGCCAATCCGCGCCATGAGCATGAATGGCGCGTCTGGGAAAAGACCAAGCTGCCACCGGGCAAAATACTTATCCCCGGCGTGATCAGCCATTCGACCAATGTGGTCGAGCATCCGGAGCTGGTGGCCGAGCGGCTTACCCGCATCGCCAGGCTGGTCGGGCGCGAGAACGTCATGGGCGGCACCGATTGCGGCTTCGCGCAAACGCCGTATGTGCAGCGCGTGCATCCATCGATCATGTGGGCGAAACTGGAAGCGCTGGCGGCGGGCGCGCGGCTCGCCTCGGCCGAATTATGGGGCCGCAAGGCGGCGTGAGACTTCGTTTCGGCTAATACGGCAGCCCGACGTAATTCTCGGCAAACACCGTGGCGGCGGCTTTCGAGCGGAACAGATAATCGAGTTCGGCGAGCTGGATTTTCTGGTCGAACGGATTGTCGGAAATCTGATGCAGCATGGTGGTCATCCACCACGAGAAGCGTTCGGCCTTCCAGACCCGCGCCAGCGCCTGCGCCGAATAATGATCGAGGCCGGCGTCGGACTTGCCTTTGTAATGCTCGATCAGCGCCCGCGCGAGATAGCGCACGTCGCTTGCCGCGAGATTAAGGCCTTTGGCGCCGGTCGGCGGCACGATATGGGCGGCGTCGCCGGCGAGGAAAAGCCGTCCGAACCGCATCGGCTCGGCGACGAAGCTGCGCAGCGGCGCGATGCTTTTCTCGATCGATGGGCCGGTGACGAGACGCTCGCGCGCTTCGTCATCGAGCCGCGGTTTCAACTCCTCCCAAAACCGCTCGTCCGGCCAGGAATCGACGTCTTCGGCCAAGCTGCATTGCAGATAGTAGCGGCTCCGGGTTGGCGAGCGCATCGAGCACAGCGCGAACCCGAGCGGGTGGTGCACGTAGATCAATTCATCGGACACCGGCGGCGTGTCCGAGAGGATGCCGAGCCAGCCGAGCGGATAGACGCGCTCGTGCGCGACGACCGCGCGCGCCGGCACGCTTTTGCGGCTCACGCCATGGAAGCCGTCGCAGCCGGCGATAAAGTCGCAACTGATTTCCTGCGTTGCGCCGCCGCTGCGATAAGTGACGCGCGGCTTGTCGGTTGAATAATCGTGCAGCGCGACCTCATGCGCGGAATAGATGGTCGGCGCGCCGGCGGCGGCGCGGCCGTCCATCAGATCCTTGGTGATCTCGGTCTGGCCGTAAACCATCACCACCTTGCCGGTCATCTCCTTGAACGAGATGCGGTGACGCACGCCGTCGACGCAGATTTGCACGCCTTCGTGCACCAGCCCGTCGGCGTGCATGCGCGCGCTGACGCCGGCCTCGTCGAGCAAATTCATCGTGACCTGCTCGATCACGCCGGCGCGGACCCGGCTCAACACATATTCGCCGGTCTGCCGTTCGAGGATGATGTTGTCGATGCCGTGCTTGTGCAGGAGCTGGCCGAGTAGCAATCCCGCCGGACCGGCGCCGATGATGGCGACTTGGGTGCGCATGGTTCCCTCATACCACTACTTGCGCGGTCGGAAACCGGCGTCGCGAAATTGATTCAATTCGATCCGGATTTTTTATCGGCCAACGAACGGGTTCCCCTGTTTTATGCCGGTATGCGCATCGCCCAACCTGCCGGCAGCAATGCGGCTTCCGTCATCGCACCGATTCGGCCCGGCAGCGTCGCGGCTCCGGTCATCGCTCCAGTTCGCGCCGCTCCAGTTTACCGGGACGGCAGGCAACCTTTGGTCCGCCGTTCGCAGCGGGCGAGGCACAAAGAGAACCGTGCCAAAACCACGCGGGTTGCCGTGGTCCTGTCGTTGTTCCTGGTCGTACTGGCGGCGGGCTTGATGATCGGCGGCAAGGCCGTCATCGATCCGTTGTTGCAACAGGCGGCCGAGCGGCGTGGAGCGCATCGCATGGGCGATATCGTGTTCAGCATGCGCGGAGGTATGCTGTGCCGGCATCTGTCGTTCGACAACAAGACTGCGGCGATTACCGAAGGCGCGGTCGCGCCTTGCGAGCCGGATGTGCGGAATAAGGATAATGCGATCGCCAAGGGTTTTGCCTGGGGCGCGCGTTAACGCTGGTCGATTAAGCTTTCAATCCGAAAAAGTTTGTGCGCCGCACCCGGTAGCCGCATCGGCCCCATCGACGCCGCCGCGCTTGACCGCTAGGTTGCTTGCGACGATCAACCCGAAGAACTTGGGGAATTTACCAATATGCGTGTGCGTTTTCTCTTCAGGTTGACGCTGCCGGCTGGTCTGTTGCTGATCGGTCTCCACGCCGCCGCCGCTCAAGGCACTCCGGAGGAGCGGCATGCATGTACGCCCGACGCGATGCGGCTTTGTTCCGATTTCATTCCGGACGTGCCGAAAATAACCAAATGCATGATCGCCGAACGCGCGCAGCTGAGCAAGGAATGCCGCATGGCGATGGCGCATCGACACCACCAGTACCAGCACCGCGCTTACCGGCATCATCGCCGGCACCACACGCCCGAGCAAAGTTGAGAACCACGAACGCCGAAACCGTGGCGTGGCATCGCGCGGATCTTTTTCGCGCCTTGAGATTTCTCGCCTGAAAATGTCATGGTGCGCAGGCGACGAACGGATCGCCGGCCGCGGCGGGGGCAGGGTTTGCAAAAGGCGGTAACCTCCGGGGCCGGGCAGGAGGGGAAGCCGAGCGGCACTGCCGCATCGTTGCGCCCGTCCGGCCGTTGGCTGTGGTTCGTCGCGCTCATCGTTGCCGTATTGATCGCCGCGTTTGTCGCCCCGAAGGCCCAACCCAAAGCGCCGCCGGTTGCCGTCGATGAAGCCGCCGTGCTCGCCGCCGACGCTGCGCTCGGCAACGCCATGCGTGTCAGCGACAAATCGATCGCGCGCCGGCTGCTGGCGTTGCAATTCTCCTTTGTCGACGCCGCCGGCAAGTTTTACGCGCGCAAGGATTTTCTCGGCGATCTGAAAGCCGTCGCGGCGTCGCCGGCGACCGACGTCAAGGTGCGCAGCTACGGCAACATGACGTTGATCACCGGGCACCGCTTATCGCGGCAAAACGGCGACGTTTTCTTTCTCGACATTTGGGCGCGGCAGAAGGGCGCCTGGCGCGTGCTGGTGAGCCATGACGCGGCGACTGCGGTGACCGATGCTTCCGCCGCCACAGGTTCGGCAGCAGCCGCTACAGGTTCGGCGGCCGCGGCCGAGCCGCAAACCGCCGTGTGCAAGAATCCGTGCCGGAGCATTCCTTACCGGGTGCGCTCGGCGTCCGAGCAGGATGTCATTGCCGCGTTCCAGACGATCGAAAAGGCGGTGGTCGCGCGTGACGCGGGCGAATGGTCGAAACACGTCGCCGATGAATTCGTGTTCTACCGCACCGGCCGCGCGCCGATGGCCAAGTCCGACCGGGCTGTGGCGTTCGAGCGGCCGAAGCAGAACGGCGCCGCCGTCGCGGTCGGCGAAGTGCAAAACATGCGGCTGGCGGTTTACGGCGACGCCGCGGCGATGATCGCCGACCAGGCCGTGCCGGACCATTCGCGGCCCCCATACCGCGCCGCGCGGTTGTGGGTGAAGCGCGGCGGCCAATGGCTGTTGGCGATCAGCGCGCAGACCGACGTGAAATGAGGTTCACGTCTCCAGCCCGGTCGGCACGTTCTTGTTCTCGCTGGTCAGTTTCATGCCGGCAAGCAGCGCCATGGTTTCGGCCAGCGCCGCGAAATCCTTTTGCAGATACTCCGCCGGATTTTTTTGCGCGGTGGCGGCGCCGAAATGACATTGCAGCATTTCGCGCGCAGCCGCGGTCACCGGCATCGGCACGTCAATCTCGCGTCCGAGCTCAAGGCCGAGATCAAGGTCCTTGCGCAGCAACTCCGGCGTGAACGTCGTCGTCCAGTCGAGATTGACCAGCGCCGGCGATTTGTAGCGGGTGAACATCGAGCCCAGCGCGCTGTTGTTGAGGAACGACAGAAACGCATGGCGCGGCACGCCCATTTTGTTGGTGAGCAAAGTGATCTCGATCAGGTTTTCGATCACGACGCCGAGCATGACGTTGTGGGCGATCTTGCAGACACGGGCGAGCTCGCCCTCGCCGACATAGGACACGCCGCGCTGGGCGAATACCTCGATGATCGGCGTCACCGTCTTGCAGACCTCCTCGTCGCCCGACACCACCGCCGACGCCTTGGCGGCCTTGATGACTTTGGCGTTGCCGCTCATTGGCGCGGCGACGAAATCGGCGCCGAGCTGCTTGAGCTTCTCGCGCACGGCTGCGGAATCTTCGACCGAGATGGTCGAGCAATCGACCACAATCGGCGGAATCCTGCCGCCCTGGCTGCACACGCCGTTCTTGCCGTACAGGACTTCCTGCACGTCTTTGCCGGTTGAGACGATCGAGAACAGAATGTCGACGCTGTTCAGATCCGAAAGCTTGTCCACCACCTTGCCGCCGGCTTTGGCCAGCGGTTCGGCTTTGGCGCGGGTGCGGTTCCAGACGCTGACGTCGTAGCCGGCCTTGATCAGTTTCTCGGCCATGGGAATGCCCATGCGGCCTGCGCCGATCCAGCCGATTTTTTGTGAGTGTCCTTTACCATTGCTGGGCATTTCCAAGCTCCTTGCCGACCAACTGTTTTTCCGCCGGTCTCTTAGCACAGGAGCCGAAACCGCGTCCGTGCGCCGGGCATGGCGCTGATCTGCGCCCGCCGGCCGGGTGGGCGGTTTTCTTGACAGCGAATTATCGCCCCGTCATAAGACCGCTGGCGCTGGCCGGACGGCCGTTAAGGGTTTGCCGGGACGCGCCTTTAGCCAGCAAGCACGCCGTGAAAAAGCCGATCCGGATGGAGCCGTCGGGCGATCGGGATCGAACACGAGGGTAAAAATATGTTCGCGGTCTTCAAGACGGGCGGCAAGCAATATCGGGTCGCCGCCGAGGACGTGCTCAAGGTCGATAAGGTCAAGGGCGAGCCCGGCGAGATCGTCGAATTCGGCGAAGTCCTGGTGGTCGGCGGCGACGCCGTGACGCTGGGCGCGCCGGTTGTGGCCGGGGCCATGGTTGCGGCCGAGGTGCTCGATCAGGCGCGCAGCGCCAAGGTGATCGCGTTCAAGAAGCGCCGGCGCAAAAACTCGCGCCGCAAGCGCGGCCATCGCCAGGAATTCACGCTGATCCGGATCACCGAGATTCTCACCGACGGTAAGAAGCCGAGCAAGACCGTGCCGCCGCGGCCGAAACGCGTGGCTGCGCCGAAGCCGGCCGCCGATGCGGAAGGCGCCGCCGGTGATGCCGCCTCGGGTGCGGCCACCGCGAAAAAGGGCGGTAAGCCGAAAGCGAAAGCGGCGGGCAAGGCCAAGAAACCGGCGGCCAAAGCAAAAGCGCCGGCGCCCAAGGGCAAGAAGAAGAAATAAGCGGAACGGTTATGTTTTCGTCACGAATCCGGTATAAGTAGCGGGCAGAAAGGTTTTCGAGCGATGGCTCACAAGAAAGCAGGCGGCTCTTCGCGCAACGGCCGTGATTCCGGCGGTCAGCGCCTTGGCCTGAAGATTTTCGGCGGCGAAGAAGTGCTTGCCGGGAACATTATTGCACGCCAGCGCGGCACCAAATGGCACCCCGGCCGTAATGTCGGCCTCGGCAAGGATCACACGCTCTTCGCCCTGACCCATGGCCGCGTCGAGTTCCGCGCCAAAACCAAGGGCCGCATCTTCGTATCGGTACGTCCGATGACGGAGGCTGCGGCCGAATAAATACGGTGGATCATATACGTCCGCCGGTATCCAGTCGAACCGGCGGGCCCAAAATGGGCTTCGAAAAAGGGGAGACCGGATTGCCGGCTCCCCTTTTCGGTTTTTTGATCGCAGGAGCCCGTGCGATGACGCTGTCCGAAGACATCTGTGCACCGGCGCAACGCGTGCGGAAGGTTGCCGTGCTGGCGACCGAGCGACTCGTTCTGCGGGCTCCATGCGTCGCCGACATCGGCGCGATCGCGGCGCTCGCCAACGATCGTCGCATTGCGGCCAACACCGCGCGCATTCCGCATCCGTATGGCGTCGCCGACGCCGAACAATTTGTCGCGTCCGCCAACAAACGCGACGGCCAGGCTTGCTTTGTCATTTGCCTCGAAGGCGCCCCGATCGGGGTCTGCGGGCTCGATCCGCGCGGCGACGATAACGACATCGAACTCGGGTATTGGCTCGGCACGCCCTATTGGGGCCGCGGCTTCGCCACCGAGGCGGTGCGCGCAGTCATCGACCACGGCTTCGGCGAACTGGCGCACGCGACGCTGCAAGCGGGCGCGCGGGTCAGCAATCCGGCGTCGCGCCGGGTGCTGGAGAAGTGCGGGTTCCAGTGGACCGGCGTGCGCTTGACCCGGATCCGGGCCATCAACTCGGCCGCGCCACTCGACCGCTTCCGGCTCGATCGCGGTCTGTGGCAGTCGCTGAAATCCTGGGGCCGCGTCCGCCACGTGGCGTGAGTTTACTGTCCGGCGCTCGGCGGCGGTGAGGCCTGGAGCGCCGCGAGCTTTGCCACCAGCGCGGGCCCGAAATGGCCCTGCGGGTTTGACGGCGTTGCACCGTCCATACGCTCCCAGCCGCTGATCAGCACACGCGCACTTTCAAAAGCCTGCTGAAGATCGCGGCCGGGATGCACGCTTTGCCGGAAAAACGCATCGCCGAAATAGGTCCAGTCCCGCTCCGGCGCGCAGCCGAATGACGTGTGCTCGGCGTCGGAAGCGGTGAGCACGATGCTGTCGTCGTTGGCGAGCGGGGGTACGAATGTGCCCGAATAACAGGCCGACACGATGACGATACGGTTCTTGATACCCTCGTTGTTGAGCGTCGCCGCCACTTCCTGCGGCGTCAATTCGCTCAGCGCGCCGTTCGGCAGCCTTAAACCGAAACCGGTCGGCTCGCCGTGCGAGCTCATGAAAAGAATAAAGATGTCATCATCCTTGTTCATCAGCGCGGCGACCGCATGCACGGCAGCGGCGAAGTTGCGGCGGTCGGCGAGCGGGGCGCTTTGCAGCGTCGTGCGGTTATTGACCAGACGAACGATACGTCCGCGGATCGGCAGCACATTACCGAGCGCGGCCAATCCGCCGTCCAGCTCCTTGAGGAAAACTTCGTCCTCCCAGCCGTCGATACCGAGCGCATAAACGCCGGTTGCGCCTTTGGTCGAGGGGGCCAACGCCGCGGTTTGCGCTTGCAACAAGGCCTCTTGGCTCCGTCCGAGCGGCGCCGCTTCGGTAGCGCTTGCGGTCTTCTGTTGCGGGCCGTCGAGCCGCGCGTGCAAAATCTCCCACCAATTGGCGGCGGCGATGTTGAAGTTGCCTCCGACAAAAACCGGCGCCTGCGGAATGAGCGCGCCGACCGCGAGCAGCGCCACCCACAAACCGACCGCGCGGGCGGCGACTGCGAGGCGGGGCTGCACCGAGAACGTGCGCAGCACCGCAACCATCGCGCCGATCCACCACAGCGACACCACGACGAAAATCCCCGGCGCGGCAATGCGCGCCGGCAGGCGGGCGGTAACCGCAGGAAGGTGCGTGGCGATCTGCAGGCCGTTGCTGACCAATTCGGCGACGATCAGCAGCAACAGCATGGCCGACAGCGCGGTCGCGCGGGCGGCCGGCCGCACGAACAGCGCGGCGACCGCGACGTCGAGGGCGACCCAGGCCACCGCGGCGTTGAGCCCATAGGGATTAAAGCCGCTGACGGGGCCGGCGGCCAGAAACTGAAAGCCGATCCGAACGGCGGTGAGGGCGACGACGCAAACGAGCAGGCTGGGCAAGCCGACGAATTGCAACGTTCGTACCGGCCGCCAGACGACGGCGCACGCGGTAAGCTTCAGTACCGACCACACGCTTCGCATTCGCCACCCGACCCGCCGCAATCGCCACGCCCCGAGTCTTGCATTATATCAATCGGGCCCAACCGGGCATGGCGCGCATGCGATGGATTTAACGCCCGGACATTGTTACCGGTACTGCCAATGAAGTTCCTCGACGAGGCCAAGGTTTATATCCGCTCCGGCGACGGCGGCAACGGCTGCGTGTCGTTCCGGCGCGAGAAATTCATCGAATACGGCGGGCCGAATGGCGGCGACGGCGGCAAGGGCGGCGACGTGGTCGCCGAAGCGGTCGACGGCCTGAACACGCTGATCGATTACCGCTACCAGCAGCATTTCTTTGCCAAGAACGGCCATGCCGGCATGGGCAAGGACCGGCATGGCGCCAACGGCGCCGCCGCGGTGCTCAAGGTTCCGGTGGGCACGCAAATCTATCTGGAAGACGGCGATACGCTGCTCGCCGATTTCACCGAACGCGGGCAGCGAGTGGTGATCGCCAAGGGCGGCAATGGCGGGTTCGGCAACGCGCATTTTAAATCCTCGACCAATCGCTCGCCGCGCCGCGCCAATCCCGGCCAGCCGGGCGAACCGCAAACCATCCGGCTCCGGCTCAAGCTGATTGCCGATGCCGGCATTATCGGTCTGCCGAACGCCGGCAAATCGACCTTCCTCGCCGCGGTGAGCGCTGCGCGGCCGAAGATCGCCGACTATCCTTTCACCACGCTGACGCCGCAGCTCGGCGTGGTGGAGATCGACGGGCGCGAATTCGTGCTGGCCGATATTCCCGGCTTGATCGAAGGCGCACATGAAGGTGTCGGTTTAGGCGACCGTTTCCTCGGTCATGTCGAGCGCTGCCGCGTGCTGCTGCATCTGATCGACGGCACCGACGCGGACGCCGGTGTCGCCTATAAGGTCGTTCGCGCCGAGCTTTCGGCCTATGGGGCGGGGCTTACCGACAAACCGGAAATCGTCGCGCTCAACAAGGCGGATGCGCTCGGCGAGGCCGAGATCAAAGCGCAGGCGGCGCGCCTCAAACGCGCGGCAAAAAAATCGCCGCTGGTGATATCGGCGGTGAGCGGTCAGGGCGTGCCGGCCGCGCTGCGTGCGGTGATTGCCGTGATCGAGCAAGCGCGCGGCGATCAGGCGGGGGACGCCTCGGCGCCGCCGCCTCGCCGCCGTAAGGCCCGCGCCGATTTGCCCTCCAACTAGCCGCCGCCAATCGTTACATTAGCCGCCATGCTAAGACTGCCGCGGATACATCATCGGTCGCGGAATGTGCGGCTCGATACGCTGGTGCAGCTGCGCTGGCTTGCCGTGTTCGGCCAGGCCGCGGCCGTGCTGGGTGTTCATTTCGGCCTCGAATTCGACGTCGTACTGCTGCCTTGCTTCATCGTGATCGGACTTGCGGCGTTGCTCAACGTCGCGCTGCGCATCGGCTTCCCGGACACGCAATGGCTCGAACCGGACCGCGCCGCATATATCCTTGGCTTCGATGTCGCCGAACTCGCGGCGCTGCTTTATCTGACCGGCGGCCTTGAAAATCCGTTTTCGTTTTTGTTGCTCGGACCGGTCTTGATCTCGGCCACCGCGCTGCCGCCACGGATGACGCTGTGGATCGGGATCTTCGCCGTCCTGTGCGCGACCGTGCTGATCTTCGTGCATTTCGATTTGCCATGGGACACTCAGGAGCCGTTGGTGCTGCCGGAGACCTATGTGGTCGGCGTCTGGCTTTCGATCCTGCTCGCGATCGGTTACATCGGCGTCTACACGTGGCAGGTTGCGGAGGAAGCGCGGCAGCTTTCCGACGCGCTGGCGGCAACCGAACTGGTGCTGGCGCGCGAGCAGCATCTCTCGCAGCTTGACGGCTTGGCCGCGGCGGCGGCGCACGAACTCGGCACGCCGCTCGCCACCATCACCGTCGTGGTTCGCGAGATCGAGCGCGCGCTGGAAGCGGGCTCGCCTTACGCCGAAGATGTGAAGTTGCTGCGCGAACAGGCGCAACGCTGTCGCGAGATTCTTGCCAAAATCACCGAATTGCCGACCGCCGACCCGTTCGACCGCGTGCCGTTGTCGTCGCTGATCGAGGAAGCGGTGGCGCCGCACCGGCAGTTCGGCGTCTCGCTGGGGGTGACGCTGCCGCCAGATAGCTCAAGCGAACCGTTCGGCGCGCGCAATCCGGCGATCCGCTATGGGCTCGGCAATCTGATCGAGAACGCCGTCGATTTCGCCAACAAGCGGGTGGAGATTTTAGCCGACTGGAATGCCGACGACGTGAGTATCACCATTCGCGACGATGGCCCGGGCTTCGCGCCGGAAGTGGTGGACCGCATCGGCGCGCCCTACGTCACGCACCGGCCGTCCGAAGTGCCCGAGATCGACGGCAACGTTGCGGAGGATCCGGTGTTCGGGTTGGGGCTCGGGCTGTTCATCGCCAAAACGCTGCTGGAACGCAGCGGTGCCCGGCTGTCGATGAAGAATCAGGTTCCGCCGCTGCACGGCGCCGAGGTGACGCTGGTCTGGCGCCGTGCCGACTTCGAGCGCCAGCCGGTTGTGACCCCTCTTGAGCCGGCCGCCGCAGTGTCATAATTAAGGACATATGTGGGGCGCGCCGTTCAATCTGCTGGAGTAAGATCGCTATGTTCGCTCCTCAACGCAGCACCGTAAGCTCCATGCCCTCTCCATTAGCCGGTCCAGTGCCCAGCGAGCGCACGCTCCTCATCGTCGAGGACGACAAGTCGTTTTTGCAGCGGCTCGCCCGCGCGATGGAGGGCCGGGGTTTCGTTGTCACCACCGCCGAGTCGGTCGCCGAGGGCCTGTTGCAGGTCGAAAAGGCGGTCCCCGCTTTCGCCGTGGTCGACATGCGGCTTGCCGACGGCAACGGGCTCGATGTGATTTCGGCGATGAAGCGGCGCCGCCCGGAAGCGCGCGCCATCATCCTCACCGGCTACGGCAATATCGCGACCGCGGTGAATGCGGTGAAGCTCGGCGCGGTCGACTATCTGGCCAAGCCGGTCGATGCCGATGATGTCGTGGCGGCGCTGCTTGCCGCGGAGAACCGCAAGATCGAGCCGCCGGAGAATCCGATGTCGGCGGATCGCGTGCGCTGGGAGCACATCCAGCGGATTTACGAATTGTGCAATCGCAACGTCTCGGAAACCGCGCGCCGGCTCAACATGCACCGGCGCACGTTGCAGCGCATCCTCGCCAAGCGGGCGCCGAAATAACCGGCGCTGACCCCTTATTTCCGACGTCGAGACTTCACTGGGCCTCTAACGAACCTTCTCCCACACCAAAATGCTGTGGCCCTCGCGGCCGTCTGTCGGATTGCGATTGGGCGCCGACGTGATGGTGAGGCTATTGCCGTCCAGCTTGTAGAACCGGACTTGGTCGGTGCCGGTCCAGATTTGATTCCACGAAATATCGACATGATGGATCACCTTCTCGGCGTCCGCCGTGTAGGTTCCGGCATAGGAAATCATTGTGCTGTACAGCTTTATTCGCTCGTCGCTGGTTGGAACCACGTCGTGCGGTTTGGCGCGATTGTCCCAGGTGATGATTGCATACATGCGGCCATCCGATGCGTAGGAGAGATAGCCGTTGGGATGTTCGCCGCGTTCGTTATAGCGCTCCCCCGTGGCGGTCACTTCGCGCACGTACGATTTTAATTTCCAAGTGCCGAGAAGCGGATTGTCCGCCGCAAACGCGGCGGTCGCCGATAGCAGGCACAGCGTTGCTGAGAGGACGGTGGCGACTGTCGGCATAAAATGCGTGCCTCTTTGGGTTAAAAAAATCGCCAACGCCAGACCTTCCGAAAGCGGTCCGGCTATTTCGATTCTGCTGCGTAGACGCCGTCCCAGTCGGCCCCTGGCGGATCGGCGCGGTAGGCGTCGATGCGCTCGGCATACATGTCGTAGAGTCCACCGACGCCAAAGCCGTTGGCGAGTTTGCGGCAACGATCGCTCAGGCCGAGCGCGTCGTCCCATTGCTGCTTGCGATACGCCGCGAGCATCTGCGCATTGAGATCCTGGAGCTCGCGGCAGCGCGGATCGTCGGCGATCGGGGCGGGGCCGAGCACGGTGTGCACCACCTCCGGCTGCTTCTTGCCTTTGACCTGGATCAGATCGATTTCCATGGTGGCGAATTTCGCCCGCGCCTTTTCGGCGGTGCGCGCGCCGATCACCATCGACAGACGATAGTCCTTGGTCCGGGACTCCAGACGCGACGCGAGATTGACGGTGTCGCCGAGCACCGAATAGTTGAAGCGAAAATCGGAGCCCATGTTGCCGACCACACACGGGCCGGAGTTGAGACCGATGCCGATGCGAAGCGGCATGTAGATGCCGCCATTGGCCGCCGCTTCGCGTTTAAGCTCGACGTTGAGCGCCTCCGCGCGCGCCAGCATTTCGAGCGCCGCCTCGCAGGCGTTGGCCTCATGGTCGGCGTCGTCGACCGGCGCGTTCCAAAACGCCATGATGGCGTCGCCGATATATTTATCGATCGTGCCCTTGCGCTCGATGATGGCGTTGGTCAGCGGCGTGAGGAAACGGTTCATCAGACTCGTGAGCCCCTGCGGATCGTCCTTGTAATGTTCCGAGATGGTAGTGAAGCCGCGCACGTCGGAAAACAGGATGGTCATGCGGCGCTCCTCGCCGCCGAGCACGAGCCGTTCCGGCGATTTCGCCAATTGCTCGACCAGCGCCGGCGACAGGTAAAAGCCGAATGCGGAGCGGATCTGCTGGCGCTGGCGCTGTTCGCGAAAATAATTGACGAAGGTGAGCACCAGATAGATCAGCCAGCTCGAGGCCAGCGGGTAGGTGAAATCGATCAGCAGATCGTGCTCGACGAAGAAATACCACGACATGCCGACGAGCCCGACGATCAACAGCGCGCCCAGCGCCAGCACGATCGCGGCCGGCAATATCGGTGCGGCGACGATGATGGCGAGCCCGAGCCCGACAGCCAGCATGATTTCGGCGCCGATGGCGTAGTTGGGATTGTTCAAGAATGACTTGGTCAGGACGTTTTCGAGGATTTGGGCGTGGACTTCGACGCCGGGCATGGCCGGCTCGACCGGCGTGGTCTTGATATCCAGAAGTCCGACCGCCGAGGTGCCGACCAGCACCAGCCGGCCGCGAAAGCGGTCGGCGGGGACCCGGCCGGCGAGTACGTCCGCCGCCGACACGTACCGCGCCGGATCGTGCTTGTTGAAATACACCCAGAACTGGCCGTTGCGGTCAGTCGGCACTTCCAGCCCGCGGACCGCCACCGCGCGGACGCCGGCTTCATCGGTGCGGATCAGGATCGCGCTGGAGTGCGCGACGACGCGCAGCATCTCCATGGTCAATGAAGGCACCAGCATACCCTGCGCCTCCATGACCACCGGCACCCGGCGCACGATGCCGTCGCGTTCCGGGTTGATCGAGAACAGCCCGCGTCCGGCGGCGGCCTGCTCGATCGGCAGCAGATTGCGCAGCAATCCGGGAAAGGTCACCAAATACGGCCGCGGATCGGGGCCGCGAATGGCGAAGCCGGTTTGCAACGCCGCCTCGGCTTCCGATCGCGGGGCGACGGTCGCCGAGCCGGCTTCGCCGACGACGATTGCGCCGGCGCGCTTGATCGCGTCGGCAAGGACCACGTCGTTGCTGGGAAGGCCGGCGAGCTTCTCCCGCGTCTGCGGGTCGATGCCGCGGAAGCCAGCCGCGGCGAGCGCCGGCGACATGCGATCGGGTTCGGCGAACACGATGTCGAGGCCGACGGCGACCGCACCCATGTCGCGGAGCCTGGTGACAAGATCGGCGACGACGGTCCGCGGCCACGGCCATTGCCCGATTTCCTTCAGGCTCGCCTCGTCGATATCGGCGATGACGACCGGATGCACCGTCTGCACCCGCGGGCGCAGCGCCTGAAACAGATCGAACGTGCGCAGATGCGCTTCTTCCAGCGGTCGCAGGCCGGCCAGCCGCAACGGCACCAGCGCCAATAACAGCAGGACGCACACCGCGCGTGCGACGCCGAACCACCGCGCCCAGCGGACGATGCGCTTCATGATCTAACGGCCCCGCTCCAGACGGATTGCATTATAGCAAGCGCGGCCGGTGTTATCCCGTCCCGCAATTGGCGGAAAACCGATTTTATCGCTCGCGGAACGCGCGGTTGAGCTGATCGCGGAGCGGCTTGACCAAGTAGGATATCATGGTGCGCTCGCCGGTCTGGATGAAGGCCTCGACCGGCATGCCCGGCGTGAGCTTGACGTTGCCGAGCCGCTTGATTTCATCGGCGGTCATCGAGATGCGGACCAGATAATAGCTCTGCCCGGTGCGCTGGTCGGTCGACGTATCGGCGCCGATGCGCACGACCGTGCCGTTGATCTCCGGCGTGGTGCGCTGGCTGAAGGCGGAGAAGCGCAGCACGACCGGCTGGCCGAGTTGCACCTGCTCGATATCCCTGGGCTCGACCTTGGCTTCGACCAGAAGGTTATCGCTTTCCGGCACGATCAGCATGATCGAATCGCCGGCGGTGATCACGCCGCCGACGGTGTTGGCGGTCGACTGGAACACCGCGCCGTCCTGGGGTGCGCGGATGTCGGTGCGCTTGAGCTGATCTTCGGCGGTGACCTTGCGCTCGACGTATTCGCCGATCTTGCTGTCGGTCTCGCGCAGTTCCTTGGCGACGTCGCTGGTGAATTCCTGGTCGATGTTGAGGATTTGCAACTCGGTCTCGCTGATCTTTCCCTTCGTCTCGGCGGCGCTGGCGACGAGCTGGCCGCGCTCGCCTTGCAAGCGTGCCTCTTCGCGCTCGAGCGAGGTGAGGCGGTTGATCTGGACCAGGTTCTTTGCATAAAGCTCGCGCACGCCTCCGAGCTCCTTGTCGATCAGCGCCATCTCCTTGCTCTTGGCGTCCTGCTGGGCGCCCAGTCCGACGATCTGCTCCTGCAATTGCTTGATGCGCTGGCGCAACTGGTCCTTCTGGCCGACGCGCGCGCTACGACGCAATTCGAACAGCTTGCGCTCGCTGGCCAGCGCCTCCTGCACGTCCTCATTGTTGACCCGGCCGGCAAGCTCGCGCGGGACCGCGACGGTGTCGGCACCGTCGCGCTCGGCGCCAAGCCGCGCCTTGCGGGCGTAAAGCTCGGTCAGACCTTTGGTGACGATCGCCAGATTGGCGCGGGTTACGGTCTCGTCCAGGCGAATGAGAATGTCGCCGGCCTTGACATGATCGCCGTCGTGAACGCGCACGTCGCCGACCACGCCGCCGGTCGGATGCTGCACCTTCTTCACGTTGGAATCGACCACCAGCGAGCCTTGCGCAATCAGCGCGCCCGCGATTTGGGCGGTTGACGCCCAGCCACCCAATCCGATGGCGATGAACGCCACCACCGCGCAGCCGAGAATGATGTGCTGGCGGATCGAGGCCTGCGCGTCCGTCGGCGGAGGCAGCTTCGCGGTCATCCTGCACCTCCTTCGCCCGGTACAACCTTGAGCGCCCGCTGCGGCGCGCTCGGCGCCGCCACGCGGTTGAGCACTTCCTCTTTCGACCCGAATTGCTGCTGACGGCCTTTGCCCATGACCAGAATGTAGTCGACGCCGGCGATGGCGCTCGGGCGGTGTGCGACCACGATGACTATAGCCCCGCGCGACCGCAGTCCGAGGATGGCTTGTGTCAGCGCTTCGTCGCCTTCGGCATCGAGATTGGAATTCGGCTCGTCCAGCACGACCAGGAACGGATCGCGGTAGAGCGCGCGGGCGAGCGCGATGCGCTGCGCCTGGCCGGCCGACAAAGCGCTGCCGCTCTCGCCGACACTGGTCTCATAACCGTCCGGCAGATTGACGATCATATCGTGGACGCCGGCGGCTTCGGCGGCGGCGAGCACGGCCGCCGGATTGGGCGGGTCTTCGAACCGCGCGATGTTCTGCGCCACATTGCCGGGGAACAATTCGACGTCCTGCGGCAGATAGCCGACATGACGGCCGAGCGCCTCGGGCGCCCATTGATCGAGCGTGGCGCCGTCGAGCCGCACGCTGCCGCGGGCCGGCGCCCAAACCCCGACCAGCATGCGCGCGAGCGACGACTTGCCGGATGCGGTCGGACCGATGACGCCAAGCGCCTTGCCGGCGGTGAGTGTGAAGTTCGCGTCCTGGCAGACGATCTTGTGCTCGCCGGGCGGACTGACGGCTGCGTTTTGCACGGAAAGCGTATTGGTCGGCGCTTGCAGCGGCATCAGCGTGCTCTGCGGCGGCAAGTGGCCGAGCAAACGTTCCAGCCGCTGCCAGCTTTGCCGCGCGCCGACGAAGCCGCGCCAATTGGCGATGGCGAGGTCGACCGGAGCCAGCGCGCGAGCGCCCAGGATCGAGCCGGCGATGATGATGCCGGGCGTCGATTCCTGATGGATGACGAGCCACGCGCCGACTGCAAGGATGGCCGATTGCAGCAGCAGCCGCAAAACCTTCGATGCTGCGCCCAGCCCGCCGGCGACGTCGCCGGCGCGCCCGCTCGAGGCGATGTAATTGCGGTTGTGTTCGTTCCAGCGTCGCGCGATGCGGCCGGTCATGCCCATCGCGGTGATCGCCTCGGCGTTGCGGCGGCTTGCTTCAAGCAGCATGTTGCGCGCCATGGCGAACTGGGTGGCGCTGCGCGTCGGGTGGCGGGTCTTCACCTCGGTCACCACCGTCAGCGTGATCAGCACGATTGCGCCGAACAGCGCGGTCAGCCCGATATAGGTGTGAAACAAAAAGCAGATGGCGAGATAGATCGGCATCCACGGCAGGTCAAACAACGCCAGCGGGCCGGCGCCGGACAAAAAGCCACGTACGGCATCGAGGTCGCGCACCGGCTGGGTGCCGTCGCCCCGGTTGCCGATCTTGAGCGGCAGCCGGACGATGGTGTCGTAGACGCGCAGGCTGAGCGACTCGTCGAGGCTTTGGCCGACGCGGACCAGAATGCGACTACGGATCGCGTCGATGAATCCCTGCGCCGCGTACAGGCCGGTCACCAGGAACAACAACGCAACAAGTGTCGGTACGCTCCGGCTCGGCAGCACGCGGTCATAGATTTCCAGCATGAACAGCGCGCCGGAGAGCATCAGCAGGTTGCTCATGCCGGAAAACAGCGCAATGGCGAGGAACGCCCGGCGGCAGGCGTTAAGCGCCGCCACAAGCTCTGAACTCGCCGGCTGCTGCCGCAACGGGCGGGGAAGTTGGATCATTGAGTGGCGCCTATCACCGTACCGTACCCATTTTATCACGATCCGGGCCGCGATGGTGACTCGGCGAAACCGGATCATCGCGGCGTAGTTTACGCCGCAAACGGCTGGTTTCCGCTGTAAGATCAGCGAAGAAGGCGAGGCGGGATTCGACATTCGCTGCACGAGTTTGCCCGCTAGGCGGGTAGCGAATGTCAAATCCGCTCCGCTAGGGGCCGCTCGCGCGCGGCGCGGCCCCGGTCATCACGCGGTCGGACGGGCAAGCGACCGCGCCGGGCCTGCGCCCAGGTCCGTACAATCGTACCGTCAAATGTTTGGTTGCTAAAAAATCAGGATCGCGAATCGAGCGACAGCCCCATGCTGAAAGCCTTCTGGCGCGTCGCGCCCTCGGTTCTCCGCAATCGCTTGGCAATCTTCCCGGCGGTAGTTTTCTTTTTCGCCAGCGTCCTCAACTCGCGAACTTCGGTGGCCGTCCACGCGCGCCGTTTCTTTGCTCTCTTAGCCATAAATCCTCCCTTTCAATACAAGCCATGGGGTCCCTTAGCGGGGTCGAAGCAAAAACTCACCAGATGCGGTTGAGGTCATGAGGATCGTAGCAACTGTCCGCCGCCGCGCCCGCAGAAACGGTTGAGCAAGTTAACAATCAGTATTGTTGAACGGTTCTTAGCAACCTATCGATCATGGCGCAATTCCAACTTTGCGCTATTTGCCGCTGTCGCCTTGCGAACGCGCGCAAGCGAATGTGGGACGTGGACCCACCATTTCGATCATATTAGAGAGTGATCTTGTTGTTCCGAGGCCTTGTAGCCGCGCAACACGCTGCCTACTTTCTCATTCAGATCAGGAATTTGGGAACCGGACACGGTGATGGAGGAACTTAAACTCGTCGCTCTCGACAAGGACGACATCGAGGTGGTCTCCGCGCATGCGCAGGATGGCCTCGTCACCGTCAAAGATATTTTCTGGCAGCCGGACGCGCGCCGCTTTGTGATGGCGTTCAGCCGCTTCGACTGGATGAGCGCAGTCAATGCCGCCGGCGCCAAGCCGGTCGGCGGCGAGGCCGATATCCCCGACTATTATCGCTGCCGCACGGCGCTGCGTTTCGAGCGCGTGAGCGCCTGTCAGTGCCGCGATTTCGACCAGACCGACAAAGAGGCGACGCTCAACCTCCTGGCGGTGGAATTCGCCGAGCACGCCGCTCCTGCCGGCACCGTCATGCTCACCTTCTCCGGCGGTGGTGCCATCCGTCTCGAGGTCGAGTGCCTGGAAGCCGAGCTGATCGATCTTGGCGAAGTGTATGCGGCGGCGACCTGCCCCAATCACTTCAGCGCCAAGAACAGCGCCGAGAACAACGCCAAGAACAGCACCAAGAGCAACGCCGAGACCAAGACGGCGTAGGCCGGATCGTCACGCCGGTCTTGGCTGTTGCGGATTTTGCCGCGGCGGCGCCAACAGTTTCATCAGCACCGCAATGACGATCAAAGTCGCGGCATACGCGATCAGTTGCATGCCGGTCGGCTGGTCGACATAGCCGATCAGCGTGTGCAGGGCCCGGCCCGGCCAGCTTTCATCGCGCAGCAGCCACGACGTGTCCCATATTTTCCGGTCGAAAACGGTGAGAATGTCGGCTTGCTGCAAGAACGCAATCGCCTGCGCCGCCATGCCGGCGGCGAGCAACGCAATCAGCGTCGAGGTGACGCTGAACAGATAACGCATCGGGATGGTGACCAGGCCGAGATAGGTGAGCACACAGACCGCCGCGCCGAGGACGAGCCCGATGGCGCCGCCGATCAGCATGCCGATGCTCGCACCGCCGTCGGCTGCGGCCACGCCATAGAGAAACAGCACGACCTCGGAGCCCTCGCGCAACACCGCGATGGCAACGACCACGGCCAGCGCGGCGAGCGACTTCGAGCCGTCGAGCACCGCCCGGCCGGCGGCGCGCATTTCGGCAGCGAGTTCCCGCCCATGCCGCGCCATCCAGACATTGTGCCAGCCGAGCATCAGCACGGCGAAACCGAGGATGCAGGCGTTGAATATCTCCTGCCCGTTGCCATTGAACAGTTGCGACAATCCGCTGGTGAACAACGCAACGAGGCAGGCGCCGAGCACGCCGGCGGCAACGCCGCCGGCGACCCAGCGACCGCGTCCGGCGACGCCCGACGTTACCGCCATGACGATGCCGATGATCAGTCCGGCTTCGAACACCTCACGGAAAACAATCACCAGCGAAGGCAGCACAGGGACCTCACATGTTCATGGTACGATCAGGTAGTCCTGCGTGGTGAACATCGTCGAAAAATTATAGCACCAGCGTCACCGGCGCTTCGGCGCGCGTCGCGCTTGCGCTCACCACAACGACCGACGCAAGCAACATCGAACTCAACACGACAAGCGCGCTTCGCATCATGGCCGTCGCAGGGCAGCTCGCCGCCGTTTAGTAGCCGGGATATACGAGGAATTGATGATCGGCGGATACTTTGTCAATCACAAAGCCCGAACCGGCAGAAGATTAGAATTGTTATAATAAAAGAGACCTGATACGCGTCGGCGCATCGCGCACAAAGGCGTTATCCGCACAACCAACATGGCCATCCGTCTCGACACTCGCGCCGCCGATTTTGCGGAAAAATTTCGCGGCTTTCTCGCCACCAAGCGGGAAACCTCGACCGACGTCGAGGCGGTCGTGCGCGCCATTGTTGCCGACGTCGCCGCCCGCGGCGATGCGGCGTTGCGCGACTACACGCGCAAGTTCGACCGTTTCGATCCGGACGGCCCGGGGCTTCGGATCAAGACCTCGGAGATCGCAGCCGCGCTCGCAGCCTGCGCGCCGCCCGCACTCGACGCGCTGCATTTCGCCCGCGATCGGATCGAGGCATTTCACCGCCGCCAGTTGCCGCAGGACGATCGCTTCGTCGACACACTCGGCGTCGAGCTCGGTGCGCGCTGGAGTGCGATTGAGGCGGTCGGGCTTTATGTCCCCGGCGGCACCGCCGCCTATCCGTCGTCGGTACTGATGAACGCGGTACCGGCGAAAGTGGCCGGCGTGCCGCGCGTGGTGATGACCGTGCCGGCGCCGGACGGCGTGCTGTCGCCGCTGGTGCTGGCGGCGGCGAAAATCGCCGGCGTCGATGAGATTTATCGCGTCGGCGGAGCGCAGGCGATTGCCGCGCTCGCTTACGGCACCGCCACCATCGCGCCGGTCGCCAAAATCGTCGGTCCCGGCAACGCCTACGTCGCCGCCGCCAAGCGCCTGGTATTCGGCAAGGTCGGCATCGACATGATCGCCGGCCCGTCCGAGGTGGCGATCCTGGCCGATAACACCGGCAATGCCGAATGGATCGCCGCCGATCTCATGGCGCAAGCCGAGCATGACGAAAGCGCGCAGGCGATCCTGATCACCGACGACGCGACGCTCGCCACCGCAGTCGAGCGGGCGGTCGAGAGCGCGCTGAAAAACCTCGCGCGCGGCAAGATCGCCGCCGCGTCGTGGCGCGACTTCGGCGCGGTGATCCTGACCGACGATCTGGAACGCGCGCTGCCGCTGGTCGATGCGATCGCGCCCGAGCATCTGGAAATCGTCACCGCCGACGGCGAAGCGCTCGCCAAGCGGGTCCGCAATGCCGGCGCCATCTTCATCGGCGCCCACACGCCGGAAGCGATCGGCGATTACGTCGCCGGATCGAACCACGTGCTGCCGACGGCGCGCTCGGCGCGGTTCTCGTCCGGCCTGGGCGTGCTCGATTTCATGAAGCGCACGTCGATACTCAAATGTGGTCCGCAGCAACTGCGTGCGCTCGCCGACGCGGCGATCACGCTCGGCAACGCCGAGGGACTCGAAGCGCACGCACGCTCGGTCGCCATCCGGCTCAATCGCTGATGGCCGCCGATGCCGCGCGACGATCCGGGCAAAAGCAAAACCGGCCGTTTGGTGGCGGTGATCCTCGACGAATCCTCGATCGGGCGGTCGAGTCCTGACGTCGAGCACGAACGCGCAGTTGCGATCTACGATCTGATCGAGGACAATTCGTTCCGGCCGAGCAGCCACGACGGCGGGCCGTACGTGCTCAACATCGGTATCGACGGTAGCCGGCTGGTTTTCGACATCCGTCTCGAAAACGGCAAGCCGGTGATCGCGCATCTGCTGTCGCTGGCGCCGTTCCGCCGCCTCGTCAAAGACTATTTCACCGTCTGTGACAGCTATTACGCGGCGATCCGCGGCGCGACCCCCGACCGCATCGAAGCGCTCGACATGGCGCGCCGCTCGTTGCACGACGACGGCTCGCGCGTGTTGATGGAACGCCTCAAGCGCAAAGTGGAACTCGATTTTGACACCGCGCGGCGGCTGTTCACGCTGGTGACGGTGCTGCACTGGAAGGGATGAGCGGCGATGCCGGCGCCGCCGACCCGAGCCGCTACCCAACCCCTGGCGGTGCTGTTTGCCTGCGGCTTCAACTCCGTGCGCTCACCGATCGCGGCCGGGTTGTTTGCGCAGGTATTCGGCCGCGCGATCTATGTCGGCTCCGCCGGCGTCCGCAAAGGCGACCTCGATCCGTTCGCGGTCGCGGTCATGGCCGAGATCGGCGTCGACATTTCGCGGCATAAGCCGATCACCTTCGAGGAGCTTGACGATCTGGAAGGGCTGAATTTCGATCTGATCATCACGCTGGCGCCGGAGGCGCACCATCGGGCGCTCGAACTCACCCGGGTCAGCGCCGCCGACGTGGAATATTGGCCGACCGCCGATCCGACCGACACCGAGGGCAGCCGCGAGCAGCGGCTCGACGCCTATCGTGCGGTCCGCGACCAGTTGATGAAGAAGCTGCGCGAGCGGTTCGCGCGCCCGGGGCCGGTCAATGAGTGAGCAGTTGTGGAATCGCACGTCATCCGCTAGTGACCGGTTCAAATGATTGGCCGCTCGAAATTCGTGCTTGCCTCCGGCTCGCCGCGCCGGCTGTCGTTGATCAATCAGGCTGGCATCGAGCCCGATGCGCTGCGTCCGGCCGACATCGACGAAACGCCGAAACGGGGCGAATTGCCGCGCGCTTGCGCCACCCGGCTCGCCCGGCAGAAGGCCGAGACGGCGCTGGCGATGGTGCGCATCGACGAGGAGCTGAAAGGCTCCTTCGTGCTCGCCGCCGATACGGTCGTGGCGGTCGGTCGTCGCATCCTGCCGAAAGCGGAATTGCTCGATGAAGCGGCGCAATGTCTGCGGCTATTGTCCGGGCGCAATCACCGCGTTCACACCGCGATCTGCCTGGTGACGCCGCGGGAGACCTTTCGGCAACGCCTGGTCGAAACCCGGGTTCGGTTCAAGCGCCTGTC
>DATKRE010000154.1:0-4446 GCA_035532335.1 Xanthobacteraceae bacterium
CGTCGTTGAATTTCTTGTTGGCGACCACGACCACTTCGCAGTCCAACAGTTCCGGACGCAGGATGGCGGAGACCGGTACGCCGTGCAGATCATGATGCGCGGAGCAATTCACCTTGGCAACGATATCGTCCATCTCGGTGCCGGCATTAAAGAAGAAATAGAAGTTGGCAAGCCGCAGACCGGCCGGTGAAAGCTCGTAACAGATTCCTGACGAGACGGTAGAGCCGGGGTTGCCGATATAGACATTAACCAGATCGAGCGGGCGGCGCCCGCCCGCGATCGCGTCGTCGAGATCGAGTGAAAACATGAAGTAAGGCCGGCGCTCGGAATAAGTCAGCGGGCAGTTGGCGAACGGCGCCAAAATTTTCAGAACTCGGGAGATCGAAACGGCGCGCTCGAGCCGCGCGTAATCATAGAAATAAAATTCGAATGTGAGCCGGTCCGCAATTTTCTTGACGCCGAATACGGTTTGAAATGGACCCAGCGCTTCACGCAGCGCCATGCAGGCCGCCTTGAGGTGGTCGCCGCCGCCGGCGGCGGCGATCGCGCGCCACAACAGATTGGCGCAGCGAAGCTTGCCGTCCGTGGGCGCGACCGGTTGGTAATCCCACAGACAATAATCCCGGTAGAAGTCGCGCGGCGCCGTGCGTTCGAGCGTGGCGGCGGCAAGATTTACAGCCATGCTGCTAATGCGCCTCGACGCCAAAATAAATCGTTACAAACTCCGCGCCGTCACGTCCGCGACCAGCCGACACGTGGCCGAGCATCCGCTCGCGGGCCGGGTCGAACGCCGCGCGGCGGCGCGCTTCCGGAACAGCGAAATCGGTCAAGGCCGCATCGATCACGTCAGCAACGCCACTCATCTTCAACTCGGCGTCATAAACATTGAGATCGCAGGACCGGCGCGGGTTGCCCGGCTCTGCAACCTCCATCAGCAGCGCCTCGCCGGATTCGGCTAAGGCGGAAACCCGCGCCACCAATGCAAACACACAGTGATGGGATCGCGGCGCCGCTTCGGCCGGCACCAAATCCCCGAGCTTTTGTTCCAGCTCGATCCGGTTGCCATATGGCACCCAAGTGTAGCGGGTCACCGCGCCACTGTCCGGTTCGCCCGGCATCCATTTGTACGCCAGATGGACGAGCGTCGGCGCCCGCGCCGGCGACGCCATCGCTTGGCGCGTGCTGGCGGCATATTCACAATAGACTTTGTAGATGTCGCGGCCAGCGAGGGTTTCGTAACCGAAATGGACGACATCGGCGCGATCGAGAGCGGCCGGCAGTTCCTGCGCAAAGCGCGGCGGTAGATCGAGTGCGCGCGCCATCTGCAGAAGTCGACCGCCGGCATCCTCGCCAAAGGCTGAGCGGCCGACGCTGATCAGGCAGCGGTCGTCGGCCAACGTCCCTTGTGTGATCTTTACCGAACGCTCGAGGCCATACGGTGCCTTGAGCGTTTCAATCAAGCCGATGACATCGGCCGCAGGCATCACAACGGCTTCCGGTGCAACTCGTCGACGTAGGCGGCGTGACTCGGCATCTGCATTGCAAACTGCCGGGCCTTTTCCCTGATCCCGTCCATCAGATGCCAGATTTCGGCGGCCGGCGCAGCCGCCGCCTCGACCACCGGCCGCCGTGGCAAGCGGCCGTTGCCGGCGAGAATGAAAAAATAACTCGCCTCCGCGAATAATTGCAGCCGCGGACTGCCGATGCGGCCGGTCTCGTCATACACGGCGAGCAATTCAGCCAACGTGTCAGGCAGCGGCACGTTGCGCGCGGCTTGCCAGAAGGGTTCGTCACGTCCGCACAGGATGTAATGAAGCACAATAAAATCCCGCACCTCATCGTACACTGCGCCCATCGCATGATTGTAGGCACGGCGCAGCGCGTCGTTAAACGTGCGATCGGGTAAATAATCGGCCAGCAGCCGTATCGCTTTCTGAATGAAGTGAATGCCGGTCGATTCGAGCGGCTCGATGAAGCCCGACGACAATCCGACCGCGACGCAGTTGCGCACCCAGAAATTGGTGCGCCGCCCGATCCGAATATCGATAAAGCGCGGATCGGCCCCCTTGAGCCTCGGCAGACCGGATTGACGGATCAGCGCGTCGGCGGCGGCGTCCGCCGAAAGATGCGCGCTACTGTAGACGTAACCGCTGCCGGTCCGGCTGCTGAGCGCAACCCGCCAAATCCACCCGGCAGGCATGGCTTTCGAGAGCGTGTAGGGCGGGAAGCGCTCGTCGCGCGTAATCGGCATCGCGACTGCACGATCGCAAAGCATGTACTGCGACCAATCGATCCAGCGATCACCGAGCGCCTGTTCGATCAAGCGGCTGCGAAATCCGGTCGCGTCCACGAACAAATCGGCCATGATTTTGCGGTCGCCGCCGATATCAAGACTGGCGATGTTACCCTGCTCGTCGAGGGCTACGTCCCGCACGGTGCCGAACAGATGCTCAACGCCTTCTGCGGTCGAAAGCTCGCGCAGATAATCGCCAAGAGCAGAAGCGTCGAGGTGATAGGCATAACCTCCGGCGTCGAAAATTGGCGACGATCCTCCGTAGGGCCACGGCGATTTATCTGCTGCCGCCAGCAGGGCTTGCGCAGAATAATCGGAATAGGCGAGTTTGCTGCCGGCTTCGAGCCGCCGTTTCAGCCAATAATGAAACAAGTCGATTCCATTGATGCGCGGAGCAAATCCAAACGGATGCCAATAGTCGACCCCGGGTCCGATCCAATCTTCGAACTTGATGCCAAGTTTGTAAGTGGCCGAACAGCGCCGCATCATCTCCTTCTCGTCGAGCCCCAACAGCCGGATAAAATGGGCCAGCGTCGGTATGGTCGCCTCACCGACGCCGATGGTGCCGATAGCCGGCGACTCGACGAGGACGACCTTGCCCTTCACGCGGCGCAGGATTCGGTTGAGGTAAAGGGCGGCCATCCAGCCCGCCGTACCGCCGCCGACAATCGCGACGCGTTGAAGTCCGCTTGAGCTGTTGGCTGCTTCCCGCATCAGCGCATTATTGCCCAAATCATTGGGGCCGATGCGCGACAATCAGGTGAAAGCCGATGTCGAGCTGGATGCGGCGATAGTCGATCGAGACGCAACCGAGCGTCTTCAACTTGTTCAAATAGAGGTCGGCGGGCCGGAAAAAATGCAGAAAGACCAGATCCGGTCCCATGACATACGGTATCTGTTTTCCAGTCACTTCGATCGGCGCGCGCTCGAAGATTAAAAGACGGCCGCCAGGCCGCACCAAGGTGAACGCGCGTTCGAGCAACTTCTCGGATTGGGCGTCCGGCCAGTCATGCAGCACCGACTTGAGAGCCACGAGGTCGGCGGCGGCCGGCAGTGTATCGCTGAGCATATTGGCGGGGAAAAAAGTGATCCGCGCTGAGGTGGCCTCATCCGCGCTGGCGGCGATATGGTCGCGTCCAAGCGCGCAGACCACCGGTAGATCGACCACGGTCGCCTTGACGGTCGGATTGCGTGTGCAAACCTGCCGGGCAAATTCCCCGGTATTTCCGCCCAGATCAACGAAATCGGTTAGCGAATTAAGATCGATCGCATCCAGTGCGGGAGCTGATTCATATTTCGTCAGACACGTCGTAAAACGCGTCCACATGCCAGTTATCTGCAGATTTCCCGGCGTGATCTCCATGCAACGGTCATAGCGAAAAAGATCGAACACCTTCGATAGCGTCATAAATTGCGACAAATCGGTCAGCAGCTGCGTGAACAGATTGTGGATATCGGGCCAAACCAAATCGGCGAAGGCGATCCGCACCTCGAGGAGGTCGCTAAACCGAAGCGCCGCCTTAAAGCCCGGCGTGAGCGTGACAAGATCGCCGGTACGCGCGACCACGTCGTTGACCGCGAGCATGTCGATGAGCAGCCGCATGAAGTTAGGTTCGAGGTCGGCAGCCGCCGCCAATTCCGTCATCGACAAAGTGCCCGCGGTCGCCAGGTTGTCGAGAACGCCAAGCTCGAAAGCAGTCTTGATCGCGCGCGCGTCGAGTTCCGTACCGAGAAAGCGATTCACGCAGAGAAATTCATAATCGGGCATGGCTCACCTATAGCTCAATCGGCCGAAATGGCCACGCGGATCGCGGCTCCCCAACCGCCGAGCAGGGTGACGCCTAACCGTACAGCGGTATGACCCATCACATGCGCCGGGTGCGGCTGAAATGTTACTATGGTGTGTTGTTTGGGCTTCGCGATGGACGGGCTGCGACGGCAGATGTACATTCGACGGTGGAGATTTGGGGGATTCGCTCCGGTTTGCCAAGTAGAATCGCTGCTTCTTGCAAACCGGCGATGAGCCGGACGCGGACCCATTCTATCGTACCACGTCCTTCAAGGCGAAACATTTGGGGCAATTATGGTTCGACCGCTGCGGCTGACCGGTCTTTCGGCGCTACTAGCCTTCGCCGGAATGGCGTTGCCTGCGC
>DATKRE010000155.1:0-45013 GCA_035532335.1 Xanthobacteraceae bacterium
ACGGCGAAACTCACATCTCGATGCGGCGGCCGATCTCCACCAGGGACGCCGGTGGAAATTTGAATCGATCGACGATATGCACGGCGTTTCGGTACATCAAAGCGAATAACGACCGGCGAAAGCGCCACCAATATGAGGCCCCGCGTTTTGCCACGATCTCGTCGCGCGCGGCGAAGTAGATCGGATCGTCGAGTGATAGCGCGTGTGGAAATTTCTTGCATGCCCGCGCAAACGTCGCGGGCACATCCGGAAACTGGAAATACCCATAGCGGACGGTCAGGTGCCAGAACGAAGGGCCGAGATGCCGTAGTTCGAGCTGGTCGTCTGGCCGGATGCGCGGCCGGTCGACGAACTGAATGGTCAAAGCCACCATTGTTTGCGGTATCGCTCCGATTTGCCGGACGTGCTGGAGGATCAGCGGATGCACGCGCTGCCGCAGCCGCGTCAGAAACACCGCCGTCCCCGGCACGCGAGGCCGTTTGTCTCGGCCGATCTGCCGCAAAAAGTCGTCGAACGGTTCGGAGGCGCGATTTTGCGCGCGGCGTAACGCGTCCATTCCCGCGCGCCAGGTCGTCATCAGAACGAAAAGGACGACTGCCAGCGCCAGCGGGATCCAGCCGCCATCGCGGATCTTGAGGAGATTGGCCGCGAAGAACACGAAATCGACGACAATGAACAAGGCCGCGAGGGGCAGCGCCAGCGACAGCCGCCAGTGCCAGACATGGCGCATCGCCCGGTAGAGGAGGATTGTGGTCAGCAGCATGGTGGTCGATACCGCCGTGCCATAGGCGCCGGCCAAGCGATCCGACGAGCCAAAAGCGATAACCAGCGCAACCGTCACCAGCATCATCGTCCAATTCACGAACGGGACATAGATCTGGCCATACTCCTCAGGCGAGGTCTGGCGAACTGTCATTCCGGGAAGCCAGCCAAGCTGCATCGCCTGGCGCGTGAGCGAGAACGCACCCGAAATGATCGCCTGGCTGGCGATGACTGTGGCAAGTGTGGCCAACGCAACCAGCGGATAGAGCGCCCAGCCGGGGGCCAGATGATAAAACGGATTATCGGTTGCGCCGTCGATAATGAGGGCGGTCTGGCCGGCGTAATTAAGCAAAAGTGCCGGCAGCACCAGCCCGAACCAGGCGAGTCGGATCGGCGCGGGACCGAATTGGCCCATATCGGCGTAGAGCGCTTCGCCGCCGGTGATGGCGAGGAAGACCCCGCCAAGCACGGCGAAGCCAACCAGACCATGGTGAAGAAGGAAGGAAATCGCCACCGCCGGGTTGACCGCGGCAAGCACCTCGGGGTGCTGCACGATCCCGGCCACGCCCAAAACCCCGATCACTACGAACCACAGCATCATCACTGGGCCGAAAGCGCCGCCGACGCGTGCGGTACCCAGCCGCTGCACGGAAAAAAGCGCGACCAGGATGATCACCGAAAGCGGCATCGCCTTGTGGGCAAAGGCCGCGGTCGCCACATCGAGACCCTCCAGGGCGCTCAATACTGAGATCGCCGGCGTGATGACGCCGTCGCCGTAGATCAGCGTCGCACCAAATAGGCCGCAGGCGATCAGCAGCCAGGTCTTTCCGCGCCACTTCAGTTGCAGCAGCGCCATCAGGGCGAGGATGCCGCCCTCGCCCTGATTGTCCGCGCGCATCACGAACGTGCAGTATTTGACCGAGATGGTGACGATGAGGGCCCAGAACACCAGCGACAAGCTGCCGAGCGCGGTCGCGCGGTCGAGCGTGCCCCCGGTTACGCTTCCGATCGCCTTGAACGTGTAAAGCGGGCTGGTACCGAGATCGCCGAAAACAACCCCCAGCGCGGTAATGACGATGCCGGGTTCTACGGGATGCTCACGCGGCGTGTGCTCTACGCTGCCCTGGGACTCAATATCTGCGGCTTCACCATCTGCCTTCATCGAAAAGCGCGACGCCAAAAAGCTCTGCCGGTCTCCCGCGGCGAGGAATCGGGCGCGCGTTCCATTCGTTGCCTAAAAAGCGCGACCGAAGGCCGGTGGGAGATGCGGGCTAGCCCCGCCGGCTCAGCAAAAAAACGGCCTGTTCGCCGAAAAGGTTCCAGAACGACCACGGCATCTTCAGCCGGATGCGCCGGCCCCAGGCATTAAGCGCCACCGCCTTCTCGATCTTGGCGCCGGAGACGCCGCAGAGCTGGCGAAAATCCTTGATGCTGCAGAAATGGATGTTCGGCGATTCGTACCACGCATAAGGCAGATTGTCGGTATGCGGCATGTGCCCACCGAGCGCGAGTTGCAGTCGTATCCGCCAATGGCCGAAATTCGGAAACGACACGATGGCGTGGCGGCCAATCCGCAACATATGCTCGAGCACCACGCGCGGGCTGCGCGTCGCCTGCAACGTCTGCGACAGGATGACGAAATCGAAGGCGTCGTCGGGATAATTGACGAGATCGGTGTCGGCGTCGCCCTGCACCACCGCCAGCCCCTTGGCGACGCATTCGTTCACGCCCTCGCGCGAGAGCTCGATGCCGCGGCCATCGACGCCGCGCGTCTCCAGGAGCCGCAGCAATTCGCCGTCGCCGCAACCGACGTCGAGCACGCGGGCGCCCTGCTCCACCATGTCGGCCACCTCCAGCAAGTCGACGCGCGAACCGCCGGGACCGCGCGCGGCTTCCGCCATGGTGAGATCGTGCTTGAGCCGCGACAGCATCACTTATTTACGCTCCGGCTTCAGTCCGCGCGCCCGCGCCGCGCCTTCAAGGAAACCGCTGACGATGGTCAATAATTCCGGCTCGTCGAGCAGGAAAGCGTCGTGGCCCTTGTCGGTGGTGACCTCGGCGAACGACACCCGCGCGCCGGCGGCGTTGAGCGCCTGCACCATAGCGCGCGCCTCCGATGTCGGGAACAGCCAATCGCTGGTGAAAGAGATGACGCAGAAACGCGTCGGCGTGCCGCGGAACCCTTTCGCCACCACGCCGTCGTAATCGCCGGCGAGGTCGAAGTAGTCCATCGCACGCGTCAGATAAAGGTAAGCGTTTGCGTCGAAGCGTTCGACGAAGCTGGAGCCCTGATGCCGCAGATAAGATTCGACCTGAAAGTCCGCATCGAAGGAGAACGTCGGATTGTCACGGTCCTGGAAGCGGCGGCCGAATTTGCGATGCAGCGCCGCGTCCGACAGATAAGTAATGTGTGCGCCCATGCGCGCGACCGCGAGCCCGCGCCGCGGATTGGTGCCCTCGGTGAAGTAGCGGCCGCCGCGCCAGTCGGGATCGGCCATCACCGCCTGGCGGCCGACCTCATGGAAGGCGATGTTCTGCGCCGAATGCCGCGTCGAGGTGGCGATCGGCAACGCCGCGAAAACCCGCTCGGGATAGCTTGCCGCCCACTGCAACACTTGCATGCCGCCGAGCGAGCCGCCGGCAACCGCAAACAGCGAGTCGATGCCGAGATGATCGAGCAGCATTGCCTGCGCGCGCACCATGTCGCGCACGGTGATGACGGGAAAATCCAGGCCCCACGGCGTGCCGGTTGCCGGGTTGGTCGACGCCGGCCCCGACGAGCCCATGCAGCCGCCCACCACGTTCGAACAAATGACGAAATAGCGTTCGGTGTCGATCGCGCGGCCGGGTCCGACCATGGTCTCCCACCAACCCGACTTGCCGGTTACCGGATGACGATTGAAGACATGTTGGTCGCCAGTCAGCGCATGGCAGACCAGCACCGCATTGCTGCGCTGGTCGTTGAGCGTGCCATAAGTTTGGTAAGCGATCTGCAACGGGGAAAAATCGATACCGGCATCGAGCCGCAACGGTTTGTTGACCGGGAATAGAACCACCGGCGAATGCGGCTGGTCCGCTTCGCGCTTTCGGTCGGCAAGATCGAGCATCGCGCTAACCTCGACCATAACTCGTCCCGACACGGTCCATTTCCGCTTATTTAGGCGGCCAAAAGCCGGTAAATAGGCCGCTGATCGGCGGTGTCAATGTTTTCTTTGATTTAGGGCTTAACCGCTTCTATCAATCAGGCAGACTGCCTGGAAGACCATGCCGAAACCACCGCGCCAAAACGACCCTTTGCTCGCCGATCTGCGCCGCGACATCGATCGCATCGATGAAAACATGCACGCGCTCCTGATCGAGCGCAGCGAGATCATCGAGCGTCTCATCTCGGTCAAAAAGACCGAAGAGTCCGGCTCGGCGTTCCGGCCGGCGCGCGAGGCCGACATGATGCGCCGTCTGGTGAAGCGCCATCACGGCTCGTTGCCGCTCGAAACCGTCGAGAGCATCTGGCGTGTCATCATCTCGACTTTCACCTACGTGCAGGCGCCGTTCGTGCTGCATGCCGATCTCTCCGCCGGCGACGCGCTGATGCGTGACACCGCGCGCTTCCACTTCGGTTTCACCGTGCCGTTCGTGCCGCATATGGGTGCGGCCGGCGTCGTGCAAGCGGTGACCGCGTCGAAAGGCGATCTCGGCCTGGTGCCGGCATTCGCCATCGCCGGCGCTGCCGGTGGACCGTGGTGGACCGCGCTCGAATTCGACAGCGCACCGAAAATCATCGCGCGGCTGCCATTCGTCGAACGCGACGATCATCCGGCCGGGCTTCCGGTGTTCGTGGTATCGCGCGTGGCGGCGGACGCAATGGTGACCGAGACGGAGGTCTGGAGCCTGCGCGTCGCCGGCTGGAATGCAGGCTTCGTCGACACCCTTGCCGGGCTTGCCGACGCCATCGCCGTGCCGGACCGCGCTTTCGACGGCGCCGCCCTGCTCATTTCGGTGGCGCGCGGCGGTATCGGCGCCGTGGCCGACGCGCTGGTCGGCACCGGTGCGTCGATCCGCTCGAGGGCCCTCGTCGGCAGCCACGCGACCCGTTATACGGTGCCGTCTTGATCATCTGCCCGCGTCGCGGGCCGAACAAAAGAATGTGTAATGACTGCAATACGTCCCATTCCCCGGCCGGGCGTGCTCGATATCGAGGCCTATGTGCCCGGCGAGAGCAGCGCCCCGGGCGTGGCCAAAGTGTTCAAGCTGTCGTCCAACGAGACGCCGCTCGGCCCGAGTCTGCGCGCGCTTGCGGCCTATAAGGCCGCCGCCGCTCATTTGCAGGATTATCCCGACGGCTCGGCGACGAAGCTGCGCGAAGCCATCGGGCGTTCGTTCGGACTCGATCCGGACCGCATCGTCTGCGGTGCGGGCTCCGACGACCTGCTGCACTTGCTGGCGCACGCCTATCTCACCGACGGCGACGAAGCGATCCACACCACCCACGGCTTCCTGATCTATCCGATCGTAACGCTCGGCACCGGCGCAACGCCGGTGGTCGCGCCGGAAACCAACTTCACGGCCGACGTCGATGCGATTCTCAAGGCGGTGACGAAAAATACCAAGATCGTCTTCCTCGCCAACCCCAACAATCCGACCGGCACATGTTTGTCGTTTGACGAGGTCAAGCGCCTGCACCGCGGCTTGCCCGGCGACGTGCTGCTGGTGCTCGATGCGGCATACGCCGATTACGTCCGGCGCAACGATTACGAATCCGGCATCGAGCTTGTCGCCACCTCGGACAACGTCGTCATGTGCCGCACGTTCTCGAAAATCCACGGCCTGGCCAGCCTGCGGCTCGGCTGGATGTTCGCGCCCGAGGCCGTCGTCGACGCGGTCAACCGGATCCGCGGTCCGTTCAACGTCAGCGGCGCATCGATCGACGCCGGCGTTGCTGCAATTGGGGATATCGAACACCAGGACCGCTCGCGCGAGCACAATACGCGCTGGCTCGAATGGCTGACGCAGGAGATCGGCCAGCTTGGTCTGCAAGTGACGCCGAGCGTTGCCAACTTTTTGCTGATCCATTTCCCGCCGACCAAGGGCCGCACCGCGAGGGAGGCGAACGATTTTCTGATGGCGCGCGGCCTGATCCTGCGACAAACCACGGCCTACAAGCTGCCGAACGCACTGCGCCTGAGCGTCGGCACCGAGGAGGCAAACCGCCTGGTGGTCGGCGCCCTCAAAGAATTTCTGGGACAGAAATAATGAATGCCGGCGAAAGCCTTTTTCGGTTGCCTCCCCCCTTGTGGGGGAGGCCTTTGCCGTTCGCGCGCGAACGGCAAAGGGAGGGGGGTCCAATTTCCAGATGGCAATCCACACCCCCCTCCCTATCCCTCCCCCACAAGGGGGGAGGGAACGCGCACTGCATGCGGAGCTGGCCTTGAAGAAATCCCCACCTCTTTTCAACCGACTGGCCTTGATCGGCGTGGGCCTGATCGGCTCGTCGATCGCCCGCTCGGCGCGCGCGCAAGGAACGGTGCGCGAGATCGTGGCCACGGCGCGGACCGCAGACACCCGGCGGCGCGTCGCCGAACTCGGACTGGCCGACCAGGTGGTCGAAAGCAATGCGGCCGCCGTCGCCGGCGCCGACCTCGTTATCGTCTGCATTCCGATCGGCGCGTGCGGCGCGGTTGCCGCCGAGATCGGCCCGCATCTTTCGCCCGGCGCGATCGTTTCCGATGTCGGCTCGGTGAAGGCCGCGGTTTTGCGCGATATGGCTCCGCATTTGCCGGCGGGCGTGCATTTCGTTCCGGCCCATCCGGTCGCCGGCACGGAGAATTCCGGCCCGGACTCCGGCTTTGCCGGACTGTTCGTCGGCCGCTGGTGCATCCTCACGCCGCCGGACGGCGCCGACGCCGCCGCGGTCGAGAAGCTCGCCGCCTTCTGGCGCGCCCTCGGCGCCAACGTTGAAACCATGCCGGCGGCGCACCACGATCTGGTGCTGGCGATCACCAGCCACCTGCCGCACCTGATCGCCTACACCATTGTCGGCACCGCCGACGAATTAGCCGAGGTGACGCAATCCGAGGTGCTCAAATTCTCCGCCGGCGGATTTCGCGATTTCACCCGCATCGCGGCGTCGGATCCGACGATGTGGCGCGACGTATTCCTCACCAATAAGGACGCGGTGCTGGAGATGCTCGGCACCTTCAATGAAGATTTGGCGCAACTCACCCGCGCGATCCGCCGCGGCGATGGCGAGGCGCTGTTCGACCATTTCACCCGTACGCGCGGCATCCGGCGCGGCATCGTGCAGATCGGCCAGGACTCGGCGGCGCCGGATTTCGGCCGGACCCACGCCGAACTCCCGGTCGAACCGCTGCCGCGGCCTTACGCGGCGGCGGACGATTAACAAAGGCGTCTTACCGCCGTGCTCGCACCGTCAGCGCCTCATTGACCGTTGCGCGTAACGTGGCGACGGAGAACGGCTTGGCGATGACGTCGTGGATAATCGCGTCGAGGCCGGAGGCGCGCTCGCGCTGGTCGGCAAAGCCGGTCATCAACAGGATGGTCAGATCGGGATAGTCGCGCGCCGCGGCTAGCGACAGTGCGATCCCGTCCATGATCGGCATGCGGATATCGGTGAGCAGGAGATCGAACGGCTCCCCGCCGCCAGCGAGCATGTCGAGCGCCTCGCTACCGTCACCGGCGGCTTTGACTTGATGACCGTCGGTCGCAAGCGCGCGCGCACATAGTTCGCGGAGCGCTTCCTCGTCCTCGGCTATGAGAATCTGCGCCATGGGCACCTCAGCGGTCGCCGGCAAGAATGTCGCGGCGGTTGACGAAGCGGAGAACGATGTCGTGGGCGTCGGGCGGCGGTGACGCGAGCCGCGTGCGGAACGATTCCACCTCGCCCGGTTGCAGCGCGTTGCGCGACGGCGCAAGCATCCACGAATAGACTTCCTGCCGCGCGGCGTTGCGCACGATGAATTTCAGCCGCGGCACGTCTTCGGTCTTGCGGGCGCTGTTGTAGACGTTGCCTTCGACCACCAGGATCGGCACGCCTTCATGCTGCTCCATCGCGGTCGCGACGTTGTCGAAGGCGAGCCCGCGCAGATTTACCGGCAAGCCGAGCATGGCATAGAACGACGCAGTCTGCGGCATAATGCGCACGACGTCCCGGCGCCACGCGACCAGCACGATGTTGATCAAAGCGAGCGCCAGGATGGCCGATTGCAGGCGCGACAACGGCCAGCTCGCCGCACGGCGTTTGGCGTTGCGCCGGTACCGCCGCGCGGCAAACGATTCGATATCCTCGGCCGGTTCGCTTGCGGCGTGTTCTTCTGCCGTCGTGAGCGGCTCGCCGGCGTCATGATCGGCCGGCACGATCGGTGGCGAATCGACGCCGGCATGTTCGCCACCACCTTCGGCAAGCTCGGCCGGAACCGAAAGAACTTCGCCAATCGCCTCCGGCGCGGCGGCCTCGGGCGGCGGCACGGCCGGATCGGCGGATGCGCCAGGCGCGGTCGCCGGCGCGACGGCCGGTTCGGCATGCGGCGCTATCGCCGCAGCGGCCGCCAAAATCTTGTCGGCTTGGCTCAATTCGGCGTGCCAAACCGTGCTGCAACGCGAGCAGCGGACTTGGCGCCCTGCCGGCGACAAGGTGGCCAAATCCACGTCGTACGACGTTGCGCAGGACGGGCAGATGATCAGCATCGGCGAATCAGACGGATGTCACCTTTTGGCCGCTACATTAAGGCCCCATCCGTTAACGAATTGGAAACCATACCGGCCCTCAGGGGTCGGCGTGATATTATCGCCTTGCTGCTTCGGAGGGACGGCGTGATCCGGTTCGAAAATGTCGGTTTGCGCTATGGGCTTGGTCCCGAGGTGCTGCGCGACGTCAGCTTCGGGATCGACGGGCATTCCTTCCAGTTCCTCACCGGCCCGTCCGGCGCCGGCAAGACCTCGCTGTTGCGGTTGATGCTGCTGTCGCTGCGGCCGACCCGCGGCCTGATCAGCATGTTCGACAACGATACCGCGACGCTGAGCAAGAACGGCCGCGCCAATTTACGGCGGCGGATCGGTATCGTGTTTCAGGATTTCCGGCTGCTCGACCATTTGACCACCTATGAGAATGTAGCGCTGCCATTCCGCGTCCTCGGCAAGGACGAAGCCGAATATCGCGCCGAGGTGGTCGAACTCCTGCAATGGGTCGGTCTCGGCGAGCGGATCAACGCCCTGCCCCCGGTGCTCTCCGGCGGTGAAAAGCAACGCGCCGCCATTGCGCGCGCGGTGATCGCGCGCCCGCAACTGCTTCTCGCCGACGAGCCGACCGGCAACGTCGATCCCAATCTTGGGCAACGCCTGTTGCGATTGTTCGTCGAGCTCAACAAGACCGGAACCGCGGTGGTGATCGCCACCCACGACATCGCCCTGATGGACGAATACAACGCGCGGCGGCTGGTGCTGCATGAAGGGCGCCTGCATGTCTATGACTGAACCGCTCGAAACCATGACGGAGCCCTGGGACGAGGTCGGCGTGTCCGCCACCGCGCTTCGCGCGTTACCGCCGGCCGCGTCGATCGTGCCGCGCAACTCGATCGCCGGCCGTTCGCTCACCGCGGTCGTCGCCATCATGACCTTCCTCGGCGCGCTGACGCTCGGCGTCGCCATGCTGGTGGTGAGTGCCGCGAGCGACTGGCGCGCGGACGTCGGCCGCGAAGTCACCATCCAGGTGCGCCCTTCCACCGGCCGCAACATCGACGCGGACGTGCGCAACGCGGTCGAGATCGCAGGCGCAGCCGCCGGCGTCGCCGAGGTGCGCGCTTTCACCAGGGAAGAATCGGCAAAGCTAGTCGAGCCGTGGCTCGGCACCGGGCTGGCGCTCGAGGACCTGCCGATACCGCGGCTGATCGTGGTCAAACTTGCCGCCGGCGCGCGGCCCGATTTCGCCTCGCTACGGCAAGTGCTCACCGCCAAAGTGCCGACCGCCAGCCTTGACGACCATCGCCGCTGGATCGACCGCATGCGCACCATGGCTGGCACCGCCGTTGTCGCCTGTGTCGCCGTACTGGCGCTGGTGCTGATCGCGACCGTGCTCTCGGTGACGTTCGCCACGCGCGGCACCATGGCAACCAACCGGCCGATCGTCGAAGTGCTGCATTATGTCGGCGCGACGGATGTCTTCATCGCCAGTCAGTTCCAAAGTCATTTCCTGGTGCTCGGCTTCAAGGGCGGGCTGATCGGCGGCGGAGCCGCGATCCTGTTGTTCGCCATCACCGAGGCCGGCAATGCCTGGCTTGCCGGAACTCCGGGCGGCGACCAGCTCGCCGGGCTGTTCGGAAATTTCTCCATTGGCGTCGCCGGCTATCTGGCAATCGTCCTGCAAATCGTCTTCATGGCGTTGGTGACGGCGTTTGCCTCGCGCCACACCGTCAACCGCACCTTGGCAACTATCGACTAGTGGAGCGGATTTGACATTCGCTACCCAGCTTGCGGCAACTCGTGAAGCGGATGTCAAATCCAAAGCTCCACCAAGCCTCATATTTGCTAGCGGTCCTTTTGATTCTAAGTTCGTGCCGAACTCGGATGCGAATGGTAGAATCGGACCACTAGGAAGCAAAATGCGGTCAACTTGCGCTTGGGCACGGCCGTGATCCGGGCCAAAACGACACTGGGCGCGGAGGATGCGCGCGGCGATGCTCAGCCTTAGATCAGCGGTCAGAACGCGGCGTCTCGGATATTTTGCGATCCGGCTGGTCGTCCTCGCGGCGATCGCGCTGGTGGCCGGCTTTGGCGTTTTCCTGTGGCTGTTGCCGAACCAGGAAGTTGCGCTCGACCGCAATGCCGACGGCATTGTCGTTTTGACCGGCGGCACCTCCCGCGTTTCCGACGCGCTTGAGCTTCTAGCCGCCGGCCGCGGCAAGCGCCTGTTGATCACCGGCGTCAATCCCGGCACCAGCACCGCCGTGATCGCCCATGAGGCGCCGCATTACGGTCGCCTCCTCACCTGCTGCGTCGACCTCGATTATTCCGCGCTGAACACGCTCGGCAACGCGGTCGAGACGCGGCGCTGGGCGCTCGACCGCGGCTTCCAGTCGCTCATCGTCGTCACCTCGGCCTATCACATGCCGCGCGCATTGGCCGAAATCGCGCACCAACTGCCGTCGGTGACCCTGGTTCCTTTTCCCGTCGTTTCCGACCGCCTGCGCGTCGAACCGTGGTGGTCGAACGGCATCACCACGCGGCTGGTGCTGTCGGAGTATGTCAAATACCTATTCGCCAAGCTGCGCATGCGTTTCGATTTAACGGCGGCCGGCCTGCACGCCAATCAGCTGGCGCAATCCGGGACGACGGCGATCACGTGAGCAACTCCATTCTCGTCCGCTCGCTCGTCTTCAACGCGCTGTTTTATGTCAACATCATCACGCGCATGATCGTGGCGCTGCCCAGCATCGTGCTGCCCTACAAATTCCTGCACGGCGTGTTGCGCCGCTATGCCGCCAGCAGTCTGTGGCTGCTGCGCGTGGTATGTCACGTCAATGTGGAATGGCGCGGACGCGAGAAGCTGCCGCAGGGCGCTTATCTGGTCGCCTGCAAGCATCAGTCGCTGTGGGAAACGTTCGCACTGTTCGAAATCCTTCCCGATCCCACCTTCGTGCTCAAGCGCGAACTGATGTGGCTTCCGCTATTCGGCTGGCTCGCGCGTGCCGCGGGCATGATTTCGATCGATCGCGGTTCGCGCGCATCCGCTCTCGGACGCTTGGCCGCGGCGGCGCGCGCCGAGGCCGCGCGGTCGCGACAGATCGTGATCTTCCCCGAAGGCACCCGCCGCCCGCCTGGCGCCGAGCCGCATTACCTGCCAGGCGTCGCGCTCCTTTACGCCGAAATGAAACTGCCGTGCGTGCCAGTGGCACTTAATTCCGGGCTTTATTGGCCGCGCCGCTCGTTTCGCCGCTATCCCGGCACGGTGCTGGTCGAAGTTCTCGATCCCATTCCGCCGGGGCTCGACAAGCGGGCGTTTCTCCGCCGCCTGCAAGATGGACTGGAACAATCGACGGCGCGCCTCATTGCCGAGGGCTCACGGACCGCCGATCGCTGACTGCAAACCTTTGAGCCGCGCGGCAATCAGATGCAGATCAGTCTCTCGGTACCCGAGCGCCTCGAGTGCCTGCACCGTCTCCAGCACATAATCGCGGTTGTTGCCGGAACTGCCCTGGCCCTGGCGCACGTGTCGCACGCATTCGGCCAGCGTCAGTCGACCGGCATATTGCACGTGGCTGCGATCGACGATGAAGCACAATGCCCGGACCTGCCGGCGCGCCTCCTCCTCGAGTTCGACCCGGCGAACCGTCTCCAGATAAACCGTCGTGACTTGCTCGCGCGCGCGCAGATAGCCGATGGTTTTCTCGCGCAGTTTAGCGGCGACGCGAAACGCGACGCCGCGGCACATGCCGCCACGGTCAAGTCCGAGCACCAGACCGGGGCGCTCCTGGGTACCGCGATGGACGAAGGAATAAACGCATAGCGCGCGGTACAGTCCGGTCAGCCGTGCCGGCACCCGCTCGACATAATCGAAGCCCGGATGCCACATCAGCGAGCCGTAACCGAACACCCAGAGGTCTTCGTGCGCGTGCGGGTCGATGTCGCTCTTCACAACCGTTGACTCCCCGCCCAACTTCCGTTTCGCCTAACAGTCCCGTTGCAGCGGTGCAATGGCGGCGGGGCGCGGTTTAAGTCTTTGAAAGGCCGCACTTGGCGGGCGAAACAGAATGATGCCAGGCGAATCCCCACTCGGAACCATGCGGCCGCCCAGCCAGCGGATGCGAGCCGCCGCCACCCGTCCGCGGCGACCGCGGCGGCGCTGGCCGATCCTGGTGCCGGTCGCCATCGTCATCCTGGCGGCCATCGCCTGGGGCTGGCTCTGGTACTACGCGGCCTCGATTGCCGACCGCACCATGGCCGGCTGGATTGAACGCGAAGCCGCCGCCGGCCGCATCTACTCCTGCGGTACCCAATCAATTGGCGGATTTCCGCTCGGCCTGACCGTGCGCTGCACCAACGCGGCGGCGCAGATCAAAAGTACGGTACCGCCCTACGATGTGAAGGCCGGCGACGTGAGTTTCTCGGCCGAAATCTATCGGCCGACCCGGCTCGTCGGCGATATTGTCGGCCCGCTATCGCTCGCCGAGGCCGGACAACCGCCGATGTTCTCGGCCAACTGGAGGCGCGCGGAGGTCGGCGTGACCGGCGTGCCGCCTTATCCCGAGACCGCCTTCGCCAACCTCGACGGCCCGCATCTCGATCAAGTCGGTGCCGCCGGCAACGCGACCTGGTTCCAGGCCAAACATGCCGATCTGTATGGCCGCGTGCTGTCGGGATCGCCACGCAATCATCCCGTCATCGAGGCGACTTTGCACCTTGTCGCGGCGACTGCGCCGACGCTGCATCCGATCTTTGCCGCAGCCGTTGACCTTGACGCCGATGCGGTAATGAGCGGCTTCAACGATTTATTGCCGAAGCCGTGGCCCGAACGCTTCCGGGAGATGCAGGCAAACGGCGGCAGTGTCGAGATCAAGGCGCTACGCTTGGCGCAGGGCAAAGCAATTATTGTGGTCGGTGCCGGCAAGCTCGCGTTGAACGAGCACGGCCAGCTCGACGGCGTGATGCAGGTCGCCATCGTCGGCCTCGATCAACTCGTTCCGCGGCTCGGCCTCGATGAAATGCTGGCGCAGGGCATCGACCGCTTGTCCGGCACGCCCGGCACCGCCGCGCAGGGCCTGAACGCCCTCGATCAGATCATTCCGGGTCTCGGCGGCGCGCTGCGCAATACCGCCAATGCCGGCATCGTCGACAACTTGAAAAAAATGGGCCAGCCGACGACGGTCGAAAGTCAGGCGGCCGTTGTCTTGCCGCTTCGTTTCGCCGACGGCGGAATCTATCTTGGTATGTTGCGGGTCGGCGACGTGCCGCCGCTATTCTGAGACCGAACCGCGCTTCGTCCCGCCGCGCGGCCAGCCGAACGACGCATCGGGAAGCGAGTCGGTCGAGGCGAAATAAGGCTTGATGTCGAGCAACGGCGTGTCGTCCAGACAATCGAGGCCGACGACGGTAAATGTGTTGCCGTCGATGCGGACAAGCCGCGCCACCGAAATCGCGATCGGATTGGGCCGCACCGGCGAGCGCAACGCGAAGGTGCCACGGGGCTCGGGAGCGTGACGCGGCGCTTGCACGATGAGATCCCGGCGCGCCCGGTCCATCCAATACAATACGACGACGTGGCTATAGTTTTCGAGGCCGCGTAGTCCCTCGGTCCAGCGCGGATCGATCTCGATAGTGCACTCTTCGGTCGTCTCACGCGGATTCTTGGGGCAATCCTCGCGCCGCTTCCACGGCGTGCGGATGCGGCCGATGAAATAGAGCGATGCGTCGAACTGCGCCGGCAGCTCGGCGGCGATTTCGCCTTCGCGCCGGTCGTCCGCAACCGCTTTGGTATCGCTCATGCCGCCGTTCTGGCATGCCGCTGCGCCACCGCGCCAGTGCCGGCCGGAACTCTTGCAAATCTCATTGCTCGTGGGACCAAATTTCGTTGCTGGTGGGACGCATCCCATTGACAGGCGCGCCTTTAAACGCATAAACATATCTTTATATCTCGTCGAACAACGACAAGGGCCGCCCGGATGCAACCCGGCAAACTGCCGTTTCCCGATCTGAACGTCATCCTTAAGGCCGCCGCGGAATCCACGCGGCTGCGGCTTTTGCTGCTGATTTCCGAGGCCGAGCTGACCGTTTCCGATCTCACCGCCATTTTGCGCCAGTCACAGCCCCGCCTGTCGCGCCACTTGCGGCTTTTGACCGAGGCCGGACTGGTGCAGCGCCACCGCGAGGGATCGTGGGCATTCTTTGGGCTGGGTGAGCGCGGCAGCGCCGCCGACATCGCCCGCGACCTGATCGCACGCGTCGACCCGGACGATCCGGTGATCGCGCGCGATCGCGAGCGGCTCGCCGCCGTCCGCGCCGCCCGCGCCGCCGCGGCGCAGAATTATTTTCGTCGTCACGCCGCCGAATGGGATCGCATCCGCAAACTGCACATCGCTGACGTCGCCGTCGAGGAAGCGATCCGCGGCGCACTCGGCACGCAGCCGATCCGTTCGCTGCTTGACCTCGGCACCGGCACCGGCCGGATGCTCGAACTGTTCGCCGCCGATATCGAGCGCGGGCTCGGGCTCGACCTCTCGCTCGACATGCTGGCGCTCGCCCGCGCCCGGCTCGACCGCGCCGGCCTGAAAAATTGCAGCGTCCGTCACACCGACATTTATGACCTTGCCCTGCCGCGCGATTCGTTCGACGCCGTCATTATTCATCAGGTGCTGCACTTTCTCGACGACAGCGCACGCGCCATCCGCGAGGCGGCACGGGTACTCCGCCCCGGCGGGCGGCTGCTGATCGTCGATTTCGCGCCGCACGACCTCGAATTCCTGCGCGACGAGCACGCCCATCGCCGGCTCGGCTTTGCTGCCGAGACCGTGACGCTGTGGCTGGAAGCCGCCGGCCTCCGCCTCCTCCGCCAGGAGAACTTGGCGCCCGGACCGGAAGGAAGGATCGCGGTTTCGCTGTGGCTCGCGGCGGATTCGCGCATCGCGCTGGCGGCGCCGGCAAACCGCGAGGTGGCGTAAATGCAGATGAGTACGCGTGACATTCGTGTCTCGTTCGAGTTTTTCCCGCCGCGAAATCCGGACATGGAACGGGCGCTGTGGCAGGCAGTCGCCCGCCTTGCGCCATTACAGCCGCATTTCGTTTCGGTCACTTACGGCGCCGGCGGCTCGACGCGAGAGCGAACGCACGCAACCCTCAAGCGCATCCTTGCCGAGACGATGTTGACGCCGGCGGCGCATCTGACCTGCGTTGCCGCCACCCGCACGGAAGTCGATGCGGTGGTCGAAGCCTACGCGCAAGCCGGCGTCCGCCATATCGTAGCGCTGCGCGGCGATCCGACCGGCGGCATCGGCGAGCGCTACGCGCCACATCCGAACGGCTATCGCAACGCCGCCGATCTGGTTGCCGGCATCAAGCGCATCGCCGACGTGGAAATCTCGGTTTCCGCCTATCCGGAAAAGCACCCGGACAGCGCCGACGTCGCCGCCGATCTCGACATGCTCAAGGCCAAGGTCGACGCCGGCGCGAGCCGCGCCATTACCCAATTTTTCTTCGAGAACGACCTGTACTTCCGCTACCTCGACCGCGTGCGCGCGGCCGGCATCACCATCCCGATCGTGCCCGGCATCCTGCCGGTACAGAATTTCAAGCAGACCGGCAGTTTCGCCGCGCGCACCGGCGCCTCGGTACCCGACTGGCTTAAGGCGCGTTTCGACGGCCTCGACGACGATCCGGCAACCCGCAAGCTGATCGCCGCTGCCGTCGCCGCCGAGCAGGTGCTCGATCTGGTCGAGCGCGGCGTGAGCGAATTTCATTTCTACACCATGAACCGCGCCGATCTCGCTTACGCCATCTGTCATCTGCTCGGGCTGCGGCCGAACGCGAACTGGACGCCGCGGCTTAGCGAGACGGAGCCGGCCTAGATGAACACGCCCGCGATAGCGTCCGCCACGATGGAGACGACGCTCCGCCGGCTCGCGTCCGAGCGCATTTTGGTGCTCGACGGCGCCATGGGCACCATGATCCAGGCGCTCGGGCTCGACGAAGGCGGCTATCGGGGCGCCCGCTTCGACGCCTGGAACCGCGAGGTCCGCGGCAACAACGATCTACTCAACCTCACCCGGCCGGACGCGGTGCGCGCCATCCACCTTGCGTATTTCCGGGCCGGCGCCGACATCGTCTCCACCAACACGTTCTCCTCGACCCACATCGCTCAGGCCGATTACGGCATGGCGGAAATCGCCTACGAGCTGAACCTCGAAGGCGCCCGTCTCGCCCGCGCGGCGGCGCGCATTGCGCAGGGCGAGGACGGTCGTCCACGCTTTGTCGCTGGCGCCATCGGCCCGACTAACCGCACCGCTTCGATCTCGCCCGACGTGCTCAATCCGGGCTTTCGCGCCATCACGTTCGATGCGCTGCGCGCGGCTTACGGCGAGCAGGTGCGCGGCCTGATCGACGGCGGCGCCGACGTGCTGCTGATCGAGACGATCTTCGATACGCTCAACGCCAAGGCCGCGATCTTTGCCTGTGCCGAGGGGATGGGGGAACGCGGCGTCGATCTGCCGGTGATGCTTTCCGGCACCATCACCGACCTCTCAGGCCGACTTCTATCCGGACAAACGCCGGAAGCATTCTGGAATGCGGTGGCCCATGCCAGGCCGCTGTCGATCGGATTGAATTGCGCGCTCGGCGCACGGCAGATGCGCGCGCATATCGCCGAACTCTCCCGCGTCGCCGACACGCTGATCTGCGTCTATCCCAACGCCGGCCTGCCGAACGAATTCGGCGGCTACGACGAAGGCCCGGAAGCGATGGCCGCGCAGATCGGCGAATTCGCCGCGGCCGGCATCGTCAACATCGTCGGTGGCTGCTGCGGCACCACACCCGACCACATCCGCGCCATCGCCGCTGCGGTTGCCGGCAAAGCGCCGCGTGCAATCCCGGCTATCGCGCCGCGGCTGCGGCTTTCCGGCCTGGAAGCCTTTACGCTGACCGAAGCCATACCGTTCGTGAATGTCGGCGAACGCACCAACGTCACCGGCTCGGCGCGCTTCCGCAAGCTGATCACCGGCGGCGACTATGGCGCCGCGCTCGCAGTCGCGCGCGATCAGGTCGAAAACGGCGCGCAGATCCTCGACGTCAATATGGACGAGGGCCTGCTCGATTCGGAACAGGCGATGACCACGTTCCTCAATCTCATCGCCGCCGAGCCGGATATCTCCCGCGTGCCGCTGATGATCGATTCTTCAAAATTCTCGGTGATCGAAGCCGGCCTGAAATGCGTGCAGGGCAAGGCCGTGGTCAATTCGATTTCGCTCAAGGAAGGCGAGGATGCTTTCATCCACCACGCCAGGATCGTTCGCCGATACGGCGCCGCCGTGGTGGTCATGGCATTCGACGAGCGCGGCCAGGCCGATACGCTTGAGAAGAAGACCACGATCGCAACCCGCGCCTACGACATTCTGGTCAACCGCGTCGGCTTCCCGCCGCAGGACATTATTTTCGATCCCAACATCTTCGCGATCGCGACCGGTATGGAGGAGCACAACGGCTACGGCGTCGCCTTCATCGAAGCCGCGCGCTCGATCCGACGGAATCTGCCGCACGCCCACATTTCCGGCGGCGTATCGAATCTCTCGTTCGCGTTTCGCGGTAACGAACCGGTACGCGAAGCGATGCATGCGGTCTTTCTGCGCCACGCCATCGCCGCCGGCATGGACATGGGGATCGTCAATGCCGGACAGATCGCGGTGTATGACGACCTCGATCCGGAACTGCGTGAAGCCTGCGAAGACGTCGTGCTCAACCGCCGTGCCGACGCCACCGAGCGCCTGCTCGCGCTTGCCGAACGTCACCGCGGCCACGGCAAGGAGAAGAAAGAAGCCGACCTCGCCTGGCGCGACTTGCCGGTGGAGAAGCGGCTGACGCACGCGCTGGTGCGCGGCATCACCGATTACATCGCCGCCGATGTCGAAGAAGCGCGGCTCAATGCCGCTCGACCGCTGTCGGTGATCGAAGGCCCGCTGATGGACGGCATGAATGTCGTCGGCGACCTGTTCGGATCTGGCCGCATGTTCCTGCCGCAGGTGGTGAAATCGGCGCGGGTGATGAAGCAGGCCGTCGCCCACCTGTTGCCTTATATGGAGCAAGACAAGGATGGGCGCGCGCATTCCGCCTCGAACGGCAAGATCGTGATGGCTACCGTCAAGGGCGACGTGCACGATATCGGCAAGAACATCGTCGGCGTGGTGCTCGCCTGCAACAATTACGATGTGGTCGACCTCGGCGTGATGGTGCCGGCCGAAAAAATCCTGCAAGCCACCATCGACGAAAAAGCCGACATCATCGGGCTCTCCGGCCTGATCACGCCCTCGCTCGACGAAATGTGCCATGTGGCGGCGGAGCTTGAACGGCAGGGGTTCGACCTGCCGCTCCTGATCGGCGGCGCGACCACGAGCCGCGTCCATACCGCGGTAAAAATCCATCCGAATTACCGGCGCGGGCAGACGATATACGTCAACGACGCAAGCCGGGCCGTTGGCGTCGTGTCCTCGCTACTGTCGCCGCAGATGCGTGAGCGCACCATCAACGAAACCCGAGCCGAATACGCCCGGATCGCCAGCGCGCATGCGCGCGGCGAAGAAAACAAATATCGGCTGGCGCTGGCCGACGCTCGTGCCAACGCGCTTCGGCTCAATTGGTCCGGCGATTATCGGCCGCCGGCACCGCACGTCCTTGGCACCAAGGTCATCGCCGACATTCCGATCGCCGACCTGATCGGTTTCATCGACTGGACGCCGTTCTTTTCCGCCTGGGAATTGAACGGCAAATACCCGGCGATCCTCGACGATGAGAAATTTGGCGAATCCGCCCGCGGCCTGTTTTCCGACGCGCAGGCGATGTTGCAGCAGATCGTGACCGCCGGCTGGTTCAAAGCCAGCGCCGTGATTGGCTTATGGCCGGCGAACAGCGAGGGCGACGATATTCTCATTTTCGCCGATGAAGCGCGCAGTACGCCGATCGCAGTACTGCACACGCTTCGCCAACAACTGCCGCGCCGCGAAGGCCGCGCCAACGTCGCGCTCGCCGATTTCGTTGCGCCGCGCGCGAGCGGCCTTGCCGATTATATCGGCGCCTTCACCGTCACCGCCGGCGCCGGCGAGCAGGCGGTAGTCGAGCGATTCAAGCACGCCAACGACGACTATTCGGCGATCATGGCCAAGGCGCTGGCCGACCGGCTGGCCGAAGCGCTGGCCGAAAGCCTGCACGCGCGGGTCCGCCGCGAATTTTGGGGCTACGTGTCCGACGAAACGCTCGGCGCCGGCGATCTCATCGCCGAAAAATATCGCGGCATTCGTCCAGCGCCCGGTTATCCGGCCCAGCCGGACCACAGCGAAAAGGCGACCCTGTTCACGCTACTCGACGGCGAGCGGCGGATCGGCGTGCGGCTGACCGAGAGCTTCGCCATGTGGCCGGGCGCCTCGGTATGCGGGCTCTATTTCAGCCACCCTGACAGTCATTATTTCGGCGTCGGCAAGATCGAGCGCGACCAGGTCGAGGACTACGCGCGGCGCAAGGGCTGGACGCTCAACGAAGCGGAAAAATGGCTGGCGCCGATCCTCCACTACGATCCGCTGGCGGCGGTGCGCCGCGCCGCGGAATAACGCGAGGCAAATAGCAATAAAACCAACGTCGTATCGTTTTATGATACGCCGCTGTTGCTGAACGTATCATTTTATGATACGTTAGTAATTGTTATGAGACAAGCATGATCCGTGGTTTCAAAGATGCGAACACGGAACAAGTATTCAACGGACGCTGCCCGAAGGGCTTCCCTGCCGACATTTTATCCGTCGCGCGCCGGAAGCTTCGAATGGTGGATGCAGCCGTTGAGCTCAACGATCTCAAGATACCGCCAAACACCAGGTTACATCCGCTTGAAAAGAATCGTAAAGGGCAACACGCCATTCGAATAAACGACAAATATCGCGTGTGTTTTGTGTGGTCCGACCAAGGTCCGACGAACGTGGAAATTACGGACTATCATTAAACTGTGTAGGAAAAGGTAGGCAGTAATGGCACGGCAACTAGCGCCGCTACACCCCGGGGAAGTCCTCCGCGAGGAATTTATGGAGCCGCTTGGTATTACTGCCTACGCGCTCGCGAAGGCTTGTCAAATAGAACGCCCGCGATTGGAGCGTATCGTCCGTGAACAACAGGGCATTAGCGCTGATACGGCGCTTCGGCTTTCCAAGTATTTTGGCACAACGGCCGAATTCTGGATGAACCTCCAATCCCGTTATGAGCTTGAAGAAGCTCGCGAGGAAATCGGCGCCGATCTTGAAGAGATAGAGTCGCTTCAGCACGCTTCTGGATAAATAGGGCGCGAGAAATAAAAACACCGGAGCGCGAAGCTCCGGTGTTTTTTATTTCCGGCCGCCGGTTGGACCCGCACGGCCCGTGGTGGCTCTGGCGTTTGGATGCTTACGACTTCCGAAGACTCAGAACGCCCCGATCAGGATGGCGCCGACAAACACAAACACGGCGCACGCCGCCAGAACATTGAGCTTCAAAGTGAGATCCACTCGTCGCACCTCCGTCAGTCTGTTGTGCTGGAGCAAAGGTTAGCAGGCCGACGTGACCGTCAAAAGCAAAACAATTGCTGCACCGCCGCAGGAATTTTTGCACATTAGACACTCACCGCAACATCATGAAAAGCGTCGGCAATTGCCGCAGCGACGAACGGTTACAGACGCGACGAATAATGATTATGCACAGCCCGGCATTGCGGACAGGATAGATTTTTCCGTCGCGTGCCGCGCGCTGATTCAGTTTTGGCGTTTTATTTTATTGGGCGTTTTGTCTTCGGTCGGCGCGGCAACCGGCACCGGCAAATGCCGCGATTGCTTTGATGAGGGCGCGCCACGTCATGGTTAACGCATTCCTGCGCGCGGGAAGTTGCAACATCATTGAGCAGTCCTTAACGGAAATACTTTCATTGTCCGCGCATGTCGCGTGCGGTTCAGTGGCCCCTTCTCGGCTCCATCGCTGTTGCCGCGCTGATCGCGCTCGCCGGCTGCGGCCACGACTTCAACATGGGAGAACGCGCGGCCTGGCGGCACGACGCCGAAGTCGCCTGTCTCAATTCCGGCGCGGTCAAGGACGGACCGGAACGCGTGCGCATCTCCACCATCGGCGGCCCCGGCATCTGCGGCATGGATTTCCCGATCCGCGTTTCGGAAATCGGCGACAATAGCCCGCTCGGCTACGACGACGAAGCATTGCGGCCGCCCGGCGCCGTCCCCGATGGCGCTCTGCCGCAACACTGGCCGATCCAGTCAAACGCGCTGCCGCCGCCGTCGTATCCAGCACAGTCGTATCCGCCGCCGACCTACAATCCGCCGTCCTACCCGCCGCAATCTCATCCGCCGACACTTGCCGCGCGACCGGCGTCCGCGCCGATGTCGCTCTATGCTCCCGGCGTGCCGGAGCCCGGCGAAGACGATGCGGCGTTCCAGCCGGAGCCGCCGCGGCCCTACGGCAACGCACCCGCTGCTCGCAGTGGCGTGCTGCCGCCGCCGAAATATCCGCCACCGGATGCGCCGCAGACCTACACACCGCGCGCGCTGCCGCCGGGAGCAGAAGCGCCTGTACCCCTCGGCTCGCCGCGCGGTCCGGTGACCGCGGCAGGTCCGGTCGAAATCAAGCCCGCCGCGACCTTGGCCTGTCCGATTGTTTCCGCGCTCGATCAATGGATCGCGGCCGCCGTTCAGCCGGCGGCGCGGCATTGGTTCCATCAGCCGGTGGTGGAGATCAAACAGATTTCGGCTTATTCCTGCCGAGGGATGAACGGCAATCCGAATGCGCATATCTCCGAGCACGCATTCGGCAACGCGCTCGACATCGCCGAATTCACGCTCGCCGACGGCCACCGGGTCAGCGTGCAATATGGCTGGCGCGGCTCGCCGGAGGAACAGGGCTTCTTGCACGACGTGCAGCTTGCTGCCTGCGAAAGCTTTACCACCGTGCTCGCGCCCGGCGCCAACGTCTATCACTACAATCACATTCACGTCGATCTGATGCGGCGCGCCAGCGGCCGCCGCATTTGCGAGCCGGCAGCCATCCCCGGCGAAGTCGTCGCCGAGCGTGCGCGGGCGCGTTATGCGTCGCAGCATTACGGCGAGCCCGCCACCACCGGCTCGATCGGCAAGGCGAAGCCGGAGAAGCCCGCGCTCGGTTATTCCGTCGAAGACGACGAGCGGCTGCCGCTCGCGGTGCCCGGCGAGGATTAACCCGCGTCATTTTCCTTGCGCGGCCTGCATCTGCGTAAGTAGTGTCGCGGTCGGCCAGCAATCGACCTTGACGTGGTTGCGCTTCTGATAGTCGCCGAGCGCGGCCCGCGTTTTCATCCCGGCCTTGCCGTCGATCTTGTCGTGATAATAGCCGCGCGCGGTGAGGATTTGCTGCATGCGCTCGAGATCGTGGGTCGGCAGCTGCGCCACCTTGCCCCACGGCGTCTCAAACGGCCGCGGATCGGTCATCCGGTCGCTCAGATGGCCGACGAACAGCACGTAGAGATCGGAGAAATTGTATTCTTTGATGGCAAAATAGTTTTGCGTGGCAAGAAAGGACGGACCGTACAAACCTGCCGGCTGCAACAGCGATGCAGTCACGGCCCGTTCGGCGATCGACAATTTGCGGCCATAGGCCGGCACAAAACCAAGCTCCAGCCATCCGCTGATGGGGCGGGTGTTTTCCGAAACACCGGCTGCGCAGTCGACATTCGCCGGCGGATGCACCTCGTGGGCCCAATGCACATCACGCTGCCAGCCCTTGCCGACGAGTTGTTTGGCCGTCGAGGCGAGCGCATCGGGGACCGAATTCCAGATGTCGCGCCGGCCGTCGCCGTCGAAATCGACGGCGTATTTAAGAAAGTCCGACGGCAGGAACTGGGTGAGTCCCATCGCGCCGGCCCATGAGCTTTTCATATCGGCGAGCTTGACGACGCCCTCGTCCAGCATCTTGAGCGCGAACAGGAATTCCTCACGGAACTTGTCCTTGCGCTTGCCGAGATAAGCCTGCGTCGCCAGCACGCGGATGGCGTTGTGGCTGTCGTGGGCGCGGCCGTAATCGGTTTCACGGGCGAAGATCGCGAGCAGGATCGTCGGCGGCACCCCGAACTGCCGCTGGATCGCCGTCAACGGCGCCCGATAGTGCTCAAAGAGATTTTTGCCCTCGCGGGCGAGGCGCTCAATGGTCGATTCCTTGAGATAGTCCGCGGGCGTCAGCACGAATTCCGGTTGCCCCGGCGCGGCGCCTTGCGGCCGGCCGGGAATGACCAACTCCGGCAGCGACAGATCGGGCTCGAGCCCGCGCGTCGCCGTTTCGAAGGTAGCCCGCGAGACGCCCATTTCCTGCGCCTGCGGCCACAGCGATTGCAGAAAGTCCTGGAAGGATGCATCGGCCAAAGCCGACGGTGAACAAAATATCAGAATGAAAATTGCGACAACAGACGTTCGGGACATGCGCGGCTTCACTCCGGCGTCATGCCCGGCCTGATGCCGGACATCCACGTCTTATCGGCTGCGGACTATGAAAGACATGATGGGTTGGAACAAGTCCGGCCATGGCGGTAACGGATCATCGCATCGCCACGATGAACAAGCGCGGGAATTTCAGCATCACCTTGCCATCGGCAAGCGGCCTATAGGCGGCGGCGATCTTCTGCGCATAAGCAGCAAGGAATTTCTCACGCTCCGCGGCATCAAGCGGCGCCAGATACGGTTGCAGAGCCGAACCTTTGAACCACTCGACGATGGCTTGCGGCGACGTCAGCACGTGGTTGTAGACGGTATGCCAAATATCGATGTGCGCGCATAAAGGCCCGAGCAGATCGTAATAGGCCTCAGGCGAGAGCAAATCCGCGCGCGGCGCCTCCACCGTGCCCGGATTGCTGGCCCAGGGCCCTTCCGCCGCCACTTCCCGCTGCAGCACATGCGAGGGCTCCCGCGTGTTGTCGGGCATTTGCACCGCCAACACGCCGCCACTGGGCAACGCTTCAAGCAATCGGCGCATCACCTGTGGATGATCCGGTATCCATTGCAGGGCGGCATTGGCGAACAGAAGATCGGTGCCTGGCGGCGGTATCCAGTCAGCGATATCGGCTTGCAGGAAGGCACGTTGCGGCAGCCGCTCGCGCGCCTTGCGCAGCATGTCCGGCGAAGAATCCAGCCCGAGTACCTCGGCCTGCGGATAGCGCGTGATCAGAAGCCCGGTCGAATTTCCGGGCCCGCAACCGAGATCGACGACACGGCGCGGATGCGGCAACGGCACTTGCGCCAGCAGATCGCGTGGCGGCCGGGTGCGTTCATCCTCGAATTTCAGGTATTGCCCGGCGCTCCAGTCTTCCATCGCGAGCGATTTACTCCGCGGGAGCGGCGTGCGGCGGCGATGCTTGCACCGCTGCGGCCGCGTGCCTCGACCGGTCGGTCGACAGCATCATATACACCGCCGGAACCACGAAAAGCGTGAACAACGTGCCGATCGACAGGCCGGATGCAATCACCAGGCCCATCTGGAAGCGCGATACCGCGCCGGCGCCGCCGGCCGTGATCAACGGCAGCACGCCCAACACCATCGCGGCCGTGGTCATTAGGATCGGCCGCAACCGGATGCCGGCCGCCATCTCGATCGCCTCGCGCTTGGCGTGACCCGCGGCCTGCAAGTCGTTGGCGAATTGCACGATCAAGATGCCATGCTTGCTGATCAGTCCCATCAGCGTCACCAGGCCGACCTCGGTGTAAATGTTGAGCGAAGCGCCGGCTATGCCGATGCTGACGAAGATGAGCGCGCCGGCGATCGACATCGGTACCGAGACGAGGATGATAACCGGATCGCGGAAGCTTTCGAACAGGGCGGCGAGCGCGAGGAAGATGATGATCAGCGCGAACCCGAAGGTGCCGATGAAGCCGCTGGTCTCCTGTACGTATTGGCGGCTCAGGCCGCCGTAGTCGATCGAGTATTCGCGCGGCAGCATGCGCGCCGCGAGATCGTGCAGATAGATCAGTGCGTCACCCTGCGACACCCCCGGCATGGCGACACCCTGAATCGTCGCACTGTTGAGCTGCTGGAAGTGATTGAGCGATTCCGGGACCGTCTTGGTGCTCACGGTCGCCACCGTGGACAGCGGCACCAACGAGCCGTCGGCGGTGCGGATATGATAGTCGAGCAACTGCCGCGCATTGAGGCGGAAGCGCTGCTGCACCTGCGGGATTACCTTGTAGGAGCGGCCGCTCATGCTGAAATAATTGACGTAGCCGCCGCCGAGCATTGCGGCGAGTGTACCGCCGACATCGCTCATCTTCAGGCCCAGCTCCGCGGTTTTGTCGCGATCGATCGTCACGTTCGACTGCGGCGCATCGATCTTGAGGTCGGAATCGAGGAAGATGAAGTTGCCGCTCTTCTGCGCCTCCAGCAGAAATTTCTGGGCGATATCGTAAAGGCGCTCAAACGACTCGGTGGTGCCGATCACAAACTGGATGGGCAGCCCGATGCTGCCGGGAAGCGGCGGCGGCTGAAACGCCACTGCGCGCACGCCGGCAACCTTGCTCAGCTCCTGCTGCACCACCGGCTGCAAGGCGTTGGTGCTCTTGCTGCGGCGATCCCAGGGCTTGAGCGCCATGCCGCCGATCGACTGGCCGGGAGTATCGATCTGGAAGACATGCTCGGTCTCGGGATGATGAAAAAAGATCCGGTAAACCTCGTGGGCATATAGCTGCCGCTGCCGCAGCGTGGCATTCGGCGCGGCGATGGATTGCGCGAGAATGACGCCCTGGTCCTCTTGCGGCGCAAGCTCGGTGTGGGCGGTGATGAAGAGGAAATAGATGCTGCCGAGAACGATCAGCGCGAACACCAGCGTGACCGGCAGGTAATTCAGGCTGTTGTGCAGCCGTCGTTGATAGCCGCGGTGCAGCCATTCAAAGGCCCGGTCGACGGTGTAAGTCAGTTTTTCTTCCCAGCCGCGATGCTGTGGATCGTGCACCTTAAGCAGCCGCGAGCACAGCATCGGGGAGAGCGTCAGCGCGACAACGCCGGAGACGGTGACGGCGCCGACCAGCGCAAAGGCAAACTCGGCAAACAGTGCGCCGGTCAATCCGCTCTGGAAACCGATCGGAACATAAACCGCGGCGAGAACGACCGTCATCGCGATAATCGGCGCGCCGAGCTCGCGGGCGGCGGCGATGGAGGCCGCCACCGGCGCCATGCCCTCCTCCAGATGGCGGTTGACGTTCTCCACCACGATGATGGCGTCGTCGACGACCAGTCCGATCGCCAGCACCAGCGCGAGCAGCGTGAGCAGGTTGATTGAATAACCAAGCGCAAGCAGCACAATGAATGTGCCGACCAGCGACAGCGGAATGGCGACGATCGGAATCAGCGACGAGCGGATTGAGCCGAGGAACAGGAACACGACAACCGTAACAATGAGTAGCGCTTCGACGATGCTGCGCACGACCTCGTAGATCGCGGAGTTCACGAATTCGGTAGAGTCGTAGACGATCTCACCGTTGAGGCCGCGCGGCAATTGCGAGGCAATGTCCGGCCAGATCCTGTGCACCTCGCGCGCCACCTCGAGGAGATTGGCGGCGGGCGCCACCTGCACGCCGATATACACCGCCTGCTTGCCGTCGAAGCCGACTTCGGACTCGTAGTCCTCGGCGCCAAGCGAGACGTTGGCCACGTCCTGCAAACGCACAACGGCGCCGTTGGTTTGCTTGATGACAAGGTTGCGGAATTCGCTCGCCGAATGCAGCCCGGTCGAAGCTGTCAAGTTAACCTGCACCATCTGGCCCTTGGTGGTGCCGATGCCGGAAATATAGTCGTTGGCGACAAGCGCAGCGGTAACATCGGCGGCCGTCAGCCCGTAGGCGGCGAGCTTTTGCGGATCGAGCCAGGCGCGCAGCGCGAAAACCTTCTGCCCAAGCAACTCGGCGGTCTGCACGCCCTGCACCGTTTGCAGCTTCGGCTGCACGACCCGCGTCAGATAATCGGTGATCTGGTTCGGCGCGAGCGTGTCGCTATTGAAGCCGAGATACATCGCGTCGATGGTCTGGCCGATCTTGACGGTCAGTACCGGCTGCTGCGTCCCGGTCGGCAGCTGATTAAGAACCGATGCGATCTTGGTATTGATCTCGGTCAGCGCCTTGTCGGGATCGTAGTTGAGCCGCAGATAAACGGTGATCGTCGAGGTCGCGCTCTGGCTGGTCGACGTCATGTAGTCGATGCCGTAGGCCTGAGCGACGGCGATCTCGAGCGGCGTGGTGATGAAGCCGGCGACAACGTCGGGATCGGCGCCGTAATAGGTGGTGGTCACCGTCACCACCGCGTTCTGGGTGCGCGGATACTGCAGCACCGGCAGCGCGTAATAAGCGCGCACGCCGAGCACCAGGACCAACAGGCTGATGACCGAAGCGAGGACCGGCCGGCGGATGAAGATGTCGGTAAATTTCATGGCGGCGGTGCCCGCTAATCCTGTTGCCGCTCATTCCCGCGCCAACGGGAATCCAGCCGGGATGACAACGAGCCGAGTCGCCGCTTTCGCGGGGACGCGCGGATCATTTTGTTGCCTGCTGCCATCGCAATTCGCCTAATGGTCGATCGGTACCGGCGCAGCGTCAGCCGTCGGGGTAACCGAATTGTCGATCAAGATTACCGAGCCGTTGTGCAGTTTGATCTGCCCGGTGGTGACCACCATGTCGCCGTCATCGACGCCCTTGAGCACGGCAACTTGATCGCCGCGGGTCGGCCCAACGGTGACGAATGTCTGACGCACTATCTGCTGCGGCTTGCCGTCGGTATTTTTGTCCTTGCCATCGACGACGATATAGACCGTGTCGCCGTATGGATTGTAGGTGATCGCCGTCTGCGGCAGCGTTACGTAATTCTTCGGTGCGCCGGTGGCGATGTCGACGGTAACGTACATTCCAGGCAGCAGCCGATGCTTGGAATTCTTCAACGTCGCACGGATCTGCACGTTGCGGCTGCCGGTATCGACCTTCGGATTGATGGCGGAAATCTCGCCGTTGAACGCCACGTCCTTGAACGCGTCGATTTTGACCGTGACCGGCTGGCCGAGGCGAAGCTGATCGACCGATTGTTGCGGCACGAAAAAATCAACGTAGATCGGATCGAGCGCTTGTAACGTCACGATCGCCGTGCCCGGCCCGAGATACTGTCCAAGGTCAACCGCGCGGATGCCGAGATGGCCGGCGAACGGGGCGCGAAGAAGCTTCTTGTCGATGACGGCTTGCTGCTGGGCGACCTGAGCTTGCGCGTTCTTCAGATTAGCCGCGTCCGTATCCAGCGTCGCCTGGCTGACCGCCTGCATCTTGAATTGTTTCTCGTCGCGCTCGAAGGTGATCTGGCTCAAATCCGCCACCGCTTCCAGCGAGTGCAGCCGGGCTACATCGTCGGCGGCGCGCAGCTTGAGAAGCGGCGCACCGGCCTCGACGTCATCGCCGGAATTGAATGAGATCGATTCGACGACACCGGACACTTCCAGCGACAGGTCGGCGCCCTTCACCGCTCGCAAGGTGCCGACCGCCTCGATGTTCGGCTGCCATGCGCTTGAGCTCGCCTTGGCGGCCGAAACCGTTTGCGCCGGATTGCTCGCGGCTGAAATGAACTTCTTGATCATGATTCCTTTGAAGATCTGGAATCCGAAGATCAAGCCGAACACGACGGCGACCGCCGCGAGCATGATCGCCATGCGTTTGGTCATTGACTTAGCTCCGGTCGGCTCGGCAACGGGATGTCGCTCGCCGCCTGGACGATTTGCGGCTCGGGGCTGAAAGGATCGGGCAGCGCGTCCACGCGATTCCACCAGCCACCGCCCAGCGCCGCAAACAGCGCTGCCGTGTCGGCGAAGCGCGCGGCTTGCGCCTGCACCAAAGCAAGCCGTGCCCGCTGATAGCTGCGCTCGGCGTTGAGCAGCGTGATGTAGGTGATGGCGCCGAGCCGATACTGGCCGCGCGTCAGGTCGAAAGTGTCGGAGGCGGCCTTCACCGCTCGTTGCTGCGCCTTCAGCGTGGCCGCATCGAGTTGCAGCGCGCGCAGCGCGTCGGCGACATTCTGGAAAGCGGTCAGCACGGTGTTGCGGTATTGCGCGTCAGCCTGCTCATACGCGGCGCGCGCCGCCCGCTCCTGATGCAGCAGGGTAAAGCCATGGAAAATCGGCTGCGTTCCCGCGGCCGCGACGGTCCATATTGCGGTCGCCGGCGTAAACAATTGGGCCGCGGTCAAAGCCGCGCTTCCATAGGACGCGGTGAGCGGAATTTGCGGCAGCCGGTTGGCGACGGCGACGCCGACCAGCGCGCTCGCCGAGTGCAACTGCTCCTGCGCGGCGCGCACGTCCGGCCGCTGTTCCACCACTTGGCTCGGCAGGCTCACGGGCAGACTGGTCGGCAGCCGCAGCGACGCCAGCATCACATGCTCGCGCCCCTTCTCACTCGGGAAGTGGCCGATCAACGCCAATATGACATGGTGCTGCTGCTCAAGCTGCTTTTCCAGCGTCGGCAATGTCGCCTGCGTTGTGGCAACTTCCGACTCCTGCGTCAGCACATCGGCACGGTTGGCGGCGCCGACCTGAAATTGATTACGCACGACCTCAAGCTGGTCGCTTTCCGCCTTGATGATCTCGGTAGTCGCCTGGATTTGCCCGCGCAGCGACGCCTCTTGGATCGCGGCCGTCACCACGTTCGACGTCAGCGTCAAATAGGTCGCTTCCAGCTCGAAGCGCTGATATTCGGCAAGTGCGCCATTCGACTCGATCTGCCGCCGCTGACCGCCGAAGACGTCCGGCGTATACGAGACATTCACCGTCGCCTGGAAAAGGCTGAAGGTCTGTGTTGGACCGGGCTGACCGAACTCCGCCGGCGAAAACGCCTGCCGCGTGTACGATCCATTCGCGTCGACGCTCGGCAAAAGCTTGCCGCCGGAGGCGTAAAGCGTTTCCTTCGCCTGCCACAGCGCCGCCTGCGCCGCCTGCAAATTCGGATTGGCGTGCAACGCTTCCGAGATCAACGCATCAATCGCTTTCGAATGGAACACTTTCCACCATTCGCCGGGAATGTCGTGGCCCATGACGAAGTGTTGCGTGGCGCCGCCGGGGACGTCTGCCGAGGCGGTCGACGCCAGATGCGCTTCGGGTGTGTAGCCGCTGCCGGGAGGCGCCGGCGGAACGGAGAAATCCGGCCCGACCGCGCAAGCGCCTAATAGAAACGACGCGGTGGCGATCACGACCGTGCGCCGGCCGAAAAAACAAAATCGGACCAAAGACTTGACCCGAAGCGCGCCGGCTTGCGGGCCAAAGCGCCACCTACTCTGCCCAACCCAATTCGACACTGGTCCACCCTTAACAACCGGAGATTAGTTATTTACTATCCGGTTAGTCAATAACGGTAGGCTCCGTGTTGACTACGGGCTTCAAGGCCATGACCGACGTGTTGGAAACGCACACCGAGACGCGCCGCCGCCGCAAGGCCGAGCGGCCGCATGAAATACTCGAAGCAGCATTTCTGGAGTTTTCCCGCAACGGCTACGCGATGACCACGCTCGATGCGATTGCGGAGCGCGCCGGCGTGACCAAAGGCACCATCTACGTCTATTTCGAAAACAAGGAGCACTTGTTCATCTCGATGGTGCGTGAGCTGATGAAAGCCACGCTCGACACCGTCCACGACATGTTCGAGCGCCACGAAGGTTCGACCGCCGATTTGCTGAAGGCGCAATTCAGTTTCATCTACGAAAATATTGTCGAAGACCGCCGGCGCCGCGAAGTGGTTCGCATGTTGATCGCCGAAGCGCCGCGTTTCCCGGCGCTGGCCGACCGTTACCACGACGAAATCCATCGGCCCTGCATGGAGATGCTGCAACAGGCGATTCAGCGCGGCATCGACCGCGGCGAGATCAAGCGCTCTGCGATCACCGAATGCGCGCTCGTCATCGTCGCCCCGATGGTGCTGATCGACGTCTGGATGATGATGTTCGAAGATCGCCAGCCGATCGACCTGAAGGCGTATTTCAACGCCCATCTCGACTTGGTGCTCAAGGGTCTGTTGACGAAACCGTAGCGCGCCGTCGCGCCGACCCGGCACGGTTGCAATTCTCGGTAGCCATGACGCAGTGTGACGCCGGAAATATCCGGCGCCGGCGGTCTGGTTTTGCGGGATTTTCTTCTTATATTTGTATTGCAATTCAGCCGGGTAGTGCGTTTGCCGTATGGGCGAAGGGCGGATCAATGAGTGAATTTGATTACAATGCTGCGGCTGAATTGTTTCCCGCCCGCCGGCGCGTGTCCAAAATGCAGCCTTTGAGCTATAAGCGGTTCACCCGGGCGTCGCACGCTATTCGCTTCGCGGTAGAGGATGTCGCACCGGAGCTTCTCGTCGGTGCCTGTCTTGAAGTGGACGAGCACCGATACAGCGGCGACGAGATCCGTTGTTTATACGCGAGCACCGACTATCCCCTCACCCGCCGCGCCAGGTAGCCGTAACCGGCGAGACCACCGATCTCGGTCAGCGCCGCCGTCGTACGTGCGCCCGGGTATTGCGCGTTACCTTCGCCGAAACTGATGGCGTTGCGGCGCGCGGCTGGCCGAAGCGGCGCGTTCGTCCTTGTGCCGAAAGATCAGCCGGCCTTTTTCAAGGTCGTACGGCGATACTTCCACCGTCACCCGGTCGCCAGCGAGCGTCTTGATCCGGTTCTTCTTCATTCTTCCGGCCGTATAGGCGACGAGCACGTGGCCGTTATCGAGCTGAACGCGGTAGCGCGCGTCTGGCAATATCTCGAGGACAAGGCCTTCGAATTCCAGCAGTTCTTCCTTGGTCACGTTACGATCCCTTTGAATGACCGGCCCAGCGCGACGGGCGGCGGTCGATATTAGGCCTAGCCGGCAAAGGACGCTGCAAAAACCCGACCGCATTGATCGCGCTCGCGTCCTCCTGCGGCTGCTCGTGACGCCGGTCCTGCGGCTGCTCGTGACGCCGGTCGCGACGCGCCGGACCGTTCCGGCGCTGCTTGCCGCGTTTGTGCGGGGCGGTGGCCGCGGGCCGTGCCGGTACGGCATGAGCGGCTGCCGGCTCGGACCGATGCTCGTGTGCACGCCGGCCGCTCACGGGTATCGACATGCGGATGAGCTTCTCGATATCGCGCAACAGAGCCGCTTCCTCGCCGTCGCACAGCGAGACCGCCACTCCGGCCGCGCCGGCGCGTGCCGTGCGGCCGATGCGATGGACGTAGGTTTCCGGCACGTTCGGCAGATCGTAATTCACCACGTGACTGACGCCATCGACATCGATGCCGCGCGCGGCAATGTCGGTGGCCACCAAAGTGCGAACCTCGCCATTGCGGAATGCAGCCAGCGTGCGTTCGCGCTGATTTTGCGATTTGTTGCCGTGAATCGCCTGCGCCGCGATGCCGGCGCGTAACAGTCCGCGCACCACCTTGTCGGCGCCATGCTTGGTACGCGTGAAGACCAGCGCCCGATCGATCGTTTCGCTCCGCAGCACGTCGATCAGCGCGGTCAGCTTGCCAGCGCGATCGACGCGGATCACGCGCTGGTCAACTTTCTCGACCGTGGTGGATTCCGGCGTAACCGCTACCTTGACCGGCTCGCGCAGCATTTGCGCCGCAAGTTCGGCAATAGCGCGAGGCATCGTCGCCGAAAACATCAGCGTCTGCCGCCGGGCCGGAAGTTTCGCCACGATTTTGCGGATGTCATGGATAAAACCCATGTCGAGCATCCGATCGGCTTCGTCGAGAACGAGACATTCGACGTCGCCGAGCCGAGCTGCGTTGCTTTGCACAAGGTCGAGGAGCCGGCCGGGCGTAGCGACGAGAACATCGAGGCCGTTGAGGAGCGTACGCACTTGCGCACCCATCGACACGCCACCGATCGTCAGCGCCGCCCGGATTCGCAGGTGACGGCCATAAGCGCGGAAGCTGTCCAGAATCTGGCCGGACAATTCACGTGTCGGACTGAGCACCAGGATGCGGCAGCTTTTCCGAACCAGCGGTCGCGGATTGGCGGCGAGATAATGCAGGATCGGCAGCGCAAACGCGGCGGTTTTGCCGGTCCCGGTCTGAGCGATGCCGATCACATCGCGACCAGCCATCACCAGCGGAATTGTCTGCGCCTGGATCGGAGTCGGTGTGAGGTACTTTTCTTCCGCAAGGGCGCGAGTGATCGAGTCGTTAAGTTTAAAGTCGTCAAAGGCGGTCAAATTGGTCAATTCAATTGCTTTCGTTGTTGTTAGGATACGCAGCCGCGCGCCGGTCGCCGAAACGACCGGCCCGCTTTTGCGGGCAAAAGCGACATCCCGCGCGATCTGGGCTGTCAATGGATTTAGAAAAAGCGAGCGAGGAGGAAGCCGATTGGCGGTGTCCGTACGCGCGGCTCGCGCAAGCCTAATGCGGCTGCTGATTCTTCATACGCCTCGGGCTTGTTCGTTTCAAGGCAGTTGCCGTCTTCGGCATCGACCGGACGCTCGCAGCCGCGATCGGTTCGGCATCTTTGGTGGTGGTGGTGGCCTCCTTGGCGAGCCGCAACGCTTTCAGCCGCTCGGTCCTTTCGCGAACGGCCCGGCCGCTGGCCAGATACTCCTGCATCGCTTGCGCACCTTCTTTGGCGCGCTGCTCTTTTTTGAAGCTTGCTTCCGCCCGTGTGCGAGCCTCGGTCGATCGGGCTTCACTGGCTCTGGTAGACAATGGCAGCTCCTTCCCGAGCGCGACGGCCGAAGCTCGATCGCGCGCGTTATTTTCGATGAAACGGGGGCTTTTCGCGCATCCGTAAGTACTTGAAATGTATATATGTATCGAGGAGGCCGAATGTAAGCGGTGCCAAACACCGCCCGATCCGGTGGTTGCTGCCGGTGACAGTAGAGCAACTGCAACTCGGTCGTATTTCGAAGATTATTACCTAGTAAATGGGAACCTGCGGACCGCGATAATTCACAGCCGTCAGATGTATTTAAGTAGATGAGGTAATTATACCTATCCCGGCACGATCAGCGCGAGAATTTCTTGTATTTGATTCGTTGCGGCAGAATCGAATCCGTTCCCAGTCGCCGCATTTTGTCCTGCTCGTAGTCCTGGAAATTGCCTTCGAACCATTCGACTCGGCTGTCGCCCTCGAAGGCGAGGATGTGGGTCGCGATGCGGTCGAGGAGCCAGCGATCGTGGCTGGTGATCACCGCGCAGCCGGCGAAATTCTCCAAAGCTTCCTCGAGCGCACGTAAGGTATCGACGTCGAGGTCGTTGGTCGGCTCGTCGAGCAGCAGCACGTTAGCGCCGGACTTGAGCATCTTGGCGAGGTGCACGCGGTTTCGCTCGCCGCCGGAGAGCGTGCCGACTTTCTTTTGCTGGTCGGCGCCCTTGAAATTGAACGCGGCGCAATAGGCCCGCGAATTGACCTCGCGCTTGCCCAATTGCAGTTGATCGAGTCCGCCGGAGATCTCCTCCCAGACGGTCTTTTTGCCGTCGAGCGAATCTCGCGACTGATCGACATAGCCGAGCTGCACCGACTCGCCGACCTTGACGGTGCCACTGTCGGGCTGTTCCTGACCGGTGATCATTCGCAATAGCGTCGTCTTGCCGGCGCCGTTCGGCCCGATGATGCCGACGATACCGCCAGGCGGCAGCTTGAAGGTTAGATCGTCGACCAGCAGATGGTTGCCATAGCCCTTACGCAGGTGCTCGATATCCACCACCACCTGCCCGAGCCGCTCGGCGACCGGAATAACGATCTGCGCCGTCTGCGTCTGTTTCTCGCCAGCCTGTTTCAGCAACTCCTCGTAACGTTCATAGCGGGCCTTGGATTTGGCCTGCCGGGCGCGCGGCGACGCCCCGATCCATTCCTGCTCGCGCGCGAGCGTGCGCTGGCGCGCTTCGTCCTCGCGGCCTTCCTGTTGGAGCCGCTTCTGCTTCTGTGTGAGCCACGCCGAGTAATTGCCCTGGTAGGGAATGCCGCGGCTACGGTCGATTTCAAGAATCCAGCCGGTGACGTTGTCGAGAAAATAACGGTCATGGGTAACGATCAGGATGGCGCCGGGGTAATTGCGCAAATGGCCTTCGAGCCACATCACCGACTCGGCGTCGAGATGATTGGTCGGCTCGTCCAGTAACAGCAAATCCGGCTGCTCGAGCAGCAGCCGGCAAAGCGCGACACGGCGCCGTTCGCCGCCCGACAATTTGTCGACGCCCGCTTCGTCGGGCGGGCAGCGTAGCGCTTCCATCGCCTGATCGACTTTGGAATCGAGATCCCAAAGCCCCTTGGCTTCGATCTCATCCTGCAGCTTGGTCATTTCGTCGGCGGTTTCATCGGAATAATTCACCGCCAGCTCATTGTAGCGGTCGAGAACCGCCTTCTGCGGCGCCACCCCCAGCATGACGTTCTCACGTACCGATTTTGCCGCCTCGAGTTGCGGCTCCTGCGGCAGATACCCGACGCGCGCACCCTCGGCAGCCCATGCCTCGCCGGTGAATTCGCTGTCGAGCCCGGCCATGATGCGCAACAGCGTCGATTTGCCCGAACCATTGATACCGAGCACGCCGATTTTGGCGTCGGGATTGAACGACAGGTTGATATTCTCCAGAACCTTCCGGTTGCCCGGATAGGACTTGGACAAACCCTTCATGTGATAAATAAATTGGCGGGCCATTTTTGGTCCGGGCGTGCGCGCGTTGTTCAAGGCGCGGCGCGAGAAGCGCATGATGGGAACTGGCGCTGATGTAGCGATCAGGCCGCGCGAGGGCAAGCACCTCGCGGATAGACGCCCGTTAGCCCCTGCCGGCGCCGGTAGCAACCGATCGTAAAGCCTGTCCGCATTCGACGACACTTTGGCCGCGGCTCCTGGCCGCGCGACCCACGTTTTCGCACCGATTTTTAATGTTTTTCGCCGAAATTTGGCGGCAAAACTCGCACCAATGACCCTGCGCCAGCCCGGCGCCGGGCTGGATGCGTCAAGCAAGAGCGCCTCTGGAGGCGTCCGTCATGGGCGACATACTGAACAAGGCCGTTCGCAAACTGATGCGGGCCTTTTCTCGTCCGCTCGATCCCTACCGGCCGGAACTTCACTATATGCGCGGGCCTGGCCCGAAATGCGCGGCCAAGCGCGCCGGCTTGCCGGCCGGCGTCCCGCAAACGGCCCAGAGTAACGTCACCGCGCTCGGCCAGATCGCCAACGCCTAGGCGGCTCACACTTTTGGCGGACTTTATGGTTCTTCGCTGCGCGATCCTCGACGACTATCACAACGTCGCGCTTTCCTCCGCGGACTGGTCGAAAGTCGGCGGCGACGTCGAGATCAAGGTCTTCAACACGCATCTGGGCAGCACCGAACAGGTCGTGGCCGCGCTCAAGGACTTTGCCATCATCTGCGCCATGCGCGAGCGCACAGTCTTCCCGCGCCCGGTGATCGAAGCGCTGCCGTCGCTCAAGCTCCTGATCACGAGCGGCATGCGGAATGCCTCGATCGACTTCGCCGCCGCAAAGGCGCGCGGCGTCGTCGTTTGCGGTACGCCGTCGTTCGGCAACGGGACTGCCGCCATCGCCACCGGGTTGATGCTCGAACTCGCACGCCGCATCGGCTACGAAAATGCACGCCTCAAAGCAGGCTTACCGTGGCAGAGCACGGTGGGGCTCGATCTCGAAGGGATGACGCTTGCGCTGCTTGGCCTCGGCAAGCTCGGCACGCGCATGGCCGAGATCGGCCACGCCTTCAAGATGGCCGTCATTGCCTGGAGCCAGAATCTGACGCCGGAGAAGTGTGCCGCGGCCGGCGTTGCGCATGTGAGCCGCGACGAGCTGTTTCGCCGTGCCGATTTTGTTTCGGTTCACCTTCAACTGTCGGATCGCACGCGTGGCCTGGTCGGAGCGCATGAGTTCGGGCTGATGAAGAAGACCGCCTATTTGATCAACACCTCGCGCGGGCCGATCGTCGAGGAAGCGGCGATGCTGTCGGCCTTGCGCGACAAGCGTATCGCCGGCGCCGGTCTCGATGTTTTCGACGTCGAGCCGCTCCCCGTCGATCACCCGCTGCGCAAGCTCGACAATGTCGTGCTCACGCCGCATCTCGGCTATGTGACCGCGCAGAACTACCGGGCCTTTTATGGCGGAATGGTCGAGGCCATCCGGGCCTTCCTCGATGGCGCGCCGGTGCGTGTGCTGACGTAGCTCGCCGTCAGCCGGGGCGGATCTTCAGGCCTTTCGCGGGCCTCACGCCGTTAACGTCTCGTTAGGGTTAACATTCTATTGCTGACCGGTGGCTCAGGCGACGGCGCGCCCGGCGCCAGGATGCCTGTTTTGGCAGCGATCGAAATGCGCCCGACCGGTACGATCAAGACCCGCCCTGCCCGGCTGCTGGCCTCGGCCGCATGCCTTGCCCTGCTCGCAGTGACCGCTTGCGGATGCCAGACGACGCAGACAACCGAGACGACCGGCGCCTTGCCGGCGGTCGCGGTTGACGCGCCGAACGGCGGACCCCAACGCGACGAGGAGATCCTCGGGCAGCAATATCGGACCAATCCTACGAAAATCGACGTCGCGCTCCGTTACGCACAGGTCCTGCGCGCCAAGGGACAGCGGGCGCAGGCGGTGGCCGTCCTCGAAAAGCTTTCGATCGAACACCCGCACGATAAAGCCGTGCTCGGCGCTTATGGCCGTGCTCTGGCGGAAGCGGGAAATTACGAACAGGCACTGGAGGTACTCGACCGCGCGCACAGCCCCGACCAGCCGGACTGGCATATCCTGTCGGCGCAGGGCGCCGTGCTCGATCAGATGGGACGCCACGCCGACGCCCAGCGCCACTATCTCACCGCACTGAAGATCGCGCCCGACGAACCGTCGATTCTCTCGAACCTCGGACTTTCCTACGCGCTGTCGAAGAACTTGAAGAATGCCGAGAAGACGTTACGCCGCGCCGCAGCGCAGAAGCCGGTCGATCCGCGCGTGCGACAAAACCTTGCACTGGTCGTCGGCCTGCAAGGCCGCTTCGCCGAGGCCCAGTCGATCGCGCGCGCCGACCTGCCGCCCGATGAGGCCGCCGCCAACGTCGCTTATTTGCGTCAGATGCTGGCGCACCGCAAGGACTTGCACGACCTCAACCGCACCGCCGGCGGCACGAGCTAGTGGAGCGATTTAACATTCGCTACCACCTAGCGGCAGACTCGTGAAGCGAATGTCAAATCCAAAGCTCCACTAAGACTTTATATTTTCTAGTGGCCCTTTTTGATTCTAACATTCGCATGAGAAGCTGCCGAATACGGATGCGAATGTTAGAATCGGACCACTAGCCTCGCGGTCTAGTGCAGCGCCATCACGCGGATGGCTGCCGGGCCGAGAATGACGATAAAAAGCACCGGCAGAAAAAACAGGATCATCGGCACGGTCAGTTTCGGCGGCAGCGCGGCCGCCTTTTTCTCGGCTTCCGACATCCGCATGTCGCGATTTTCCTGCGACAGCACGCGCATCGTGGTGCCAAGCGGCGTGCCGTAGCGTTCCGCCTGTTGCAGAGCAATACATACCGACTTCACGCCTTCAAGTCCGATACGCTGCGATAGATTCTCGTAAGCTTGGCGCCGATCCGGCAGATAGGACAATTCGGCGGTCGTCAGCGTCAGTTCTTCGGCCAGCGCAATCGATTGCGATCCGATCTCCTCGCTGACCTTGCGGAAAGCCGCCTCGACCGACATGCCGGATTCGACGCAGATCAGCAGCAGATCGAGCGCGTCGGGAAACGCGCGCTTGATAGACGTTTGCCGCCGCTGAACCCGGTTCTTGAGGAACAAGTTCGGACTCAGCACGCCGAAATAGGCGGCTCCGATCGATAATGCGATCTTGATCGTCGCCGGCTGATCGAGCTTGAGCACAAGAAAAACATAGAACAATGCCGCGCAGAACATCGCCACCGGCATGATCATCCGGAAGAACAGGTACGTGATGTAAGGGGCATGGCCGCGATAGCCGGCCTGCATCAACATCTGCCGCGCCTGCTCCTGGCCGAGCCATTTGTTGAGATTGAAATTCTCGACCACCGTCTTCATGAACGCGCGAGGCGATTGCCGCAACGACACCTTGCTGGCGTTGGCCGCCAGGCGCTCGCGTTCCCGCTGACGGATTTTCTCGCGTTCGAGCGCCACCGCCTTCATGCGCTTGCCGAGCGAATCGCTTGCCAGATACGGCATCGCCAACGTCAGCACCGTCGCACCGGCGGCGATCGCGGCGAACACCATCGCGAGAAAATGCGGATCGATATACTGGGTGAGCTGCTGAACCATGCTGCGATCAGAAGTCGAAGTTGATCATTTTTTTCATCACGAAAACGCCGCAGGACATCCAGACCGCGCAGCCGGCGAGCATCAGGCGCCCGAGCGGCTCGGTCCAAAGGAGCTCGATGTAATGCGGGCTGGTGATCCAGACGAGAATCGCCACCGCGATCGGCAACGCGCCGATGATCGCGCCCGAGGCCTTGGCCTCCATCGACATGGCCTGAATTTTGGCTTTCATCTTCTTGCGATCGCGCAACACGCGTGAGAGATTGCCAAGCACTTCGGAGAGGTTGCCGCCGGCGCGCTGCTGGATGGAAATGACAATGCCGAAAAAGTTCGCTTCCGGCACCGGCATCCGCTCGAACAGCTTGAGGCACGCTTCGCCGATCGGCATGCCGATCGTCTGGGTCTCAACAATCGAGCGAAATTCGCTGCGGATCGGCTCATCGGCGTCGTTAGCGATCATTTTTAGGCTGTCGACTAGCGGCAGTCCGGCCTTGATGCCGCGCACGATGACGTCCACGGCATCGGGAAAGTGGTTGAGGAATTTTGCTTCCCGCCGTTTTTTGAGAAACGACAAACCCCATAGCGGCAGGCCGAAGCCGCCGGCAAAGCCGGCCGCCAGCGCCGCCAGCAGGTTGCGGCTAAGCAGTAAAACCAGCGCGAAACTTGCGAAGCCAAGCACGCAGGCGATGGTGACGAAGCGCTGCTTCGACCAATTCAGGCCGGCTTGCGTAATCCGCACGCTCAATGGGGCTCTGGTGGCTTTCCTGCGTCGTTCCTCAATGTCCTTGAGCGTGCCCTCGACCTGCTCGCGCCGCGATTTTTGCACCGCGCGCGCCGGCCGCCGCGATGCCATCGGCTCCGCCTTGGCGACGCTCGCCATGCGCCGCTCGGCGTTACGTTCGCCGGACAGGATCGGATAGACGAATACCCATGCCACGCCGCCGATCGCGGCCGTCACCAAAAGGAAAAGCACGTAAGTGTTCATCGCCGCTTCCCGGTCATTCGCCGCGACGTGACCATGCCGAAGACCCGTAACCGCACATCCGCGTCGTCACGCACTAAACCCGGATCCGCTCCTTGGTATCCGTCAGTTCCCCGGCATCAAGCGCGGCGGCGAGCCGTTGATCCTCACCGTAGTAGCGCGCGCGATCCCAGAATCTTGGGCGGCCGATACCGGTCGACTTATGTTGGCCAATGACATTGCCGTTCGCATCCTCGCCGAGGATCTCGTACAGGAACAAATCCTGGGTAACGATCACGTCACCTTCCATTCCGAGGATTTCGGTGATGTGAGTGATGCGGCGAGTACCGTCACGCAGTCGCGAGCCGTGGACGACGACGTCGATTGAACCGCAAATCATCTCCCGAATGGTGCGGGATGGAAGTGAGTACCCGCCCATCATGATCATGGATTCGAGGCGCGAAAGCGCCTCGCGCGGGCTATTGGCATGCACGGTGCCCATCGAGCCGTCGTGGCCGGTGTTCATCGCCTGGAGCAGATCGAATGCCTCTTGGCCACGAACTTCGCCGACGATGATCCGCTCCGGCCGCATACGCAGGCAATTGCGTACCAGCTCGCGCATGGTGACCTGACCTTCGCCTTCGAGATTGGGCGGCCTTGTCTCCAGGCGAACCACGTGCGGCTGCTGGAGCTGCAACTCGGCGGCGTCTTCGCAAGTGACGATGCGCTCGTCGTGGTCGATGTAGCGGGTCAAGCAGTTGAGCAACGTCGTTTTACCTGAGCCCGTCGAACCGGACACCAGCGTGTTGACACGACAGCGCCCGATCACCTTGAGGATATCAGCGCCCTCCGGCGAGATTGAGCCGTATTTGACCAACTGTTCGAGCGTGAGTTTTTCCTTGCGGAATTTGCGGATCGTCAATGCCGGCCCGTCGATCGCCAGCGGCGGCACGATCACGTTGACACGCGAGCCGTCCGGCAGACGCGCGTCGCAGATCGGTGAAGACTCGTCGACCCGGCGACCGACCTGGCTGACGATACGCTGGCAGATGTTCAGCAGCTGCTGGTTGTCGCGGAAGCGGATACCGGTCTTCTGAATCTTGCCGTCGACTTCAATGTAAACCGTGCCCGAGCCGTTCACCATGATGTCGGCGATCTCGTCGCGCACCAATAGCGGCTCGAGCGGGCCGTAACCGAGCACGTCGTTGCAGATGTCGTCGAGCAAATCTTCCTGCTCGGAAATCGACATCACGACGTTTTTGATCGCGATGATCTCGTTGACGATATCGCGGATTTCCTCGCGCGCCGAATCGGCGTCGAGCTTGGCAAGCTGACCGAGATCGATCGCCTCGATCAGCGCGCCGAAAATCGTTCCTTTGGTCTCGTAATAGGATTCCGAGCGGCGGGTATCGATCGCCGACGGGATTTGCTGCTGGGGATTGCTCGAGACTCCGGACTTGGCCGACGGCGCGGCGAGAATGGGCGCGCCGAGCCCAGCCGACGGCATCGGCGAACGACCGTTCGGCGACGGGGCGGGAGTGGCAGGGGCCGGAGCGGCCGGACGCGGCGCGGCCGGATGCGGCGCCGCTGGCGCCCGATCTGCGGGATCTGGGCCGGAACCACCGGGAACTGGACGTTTGCCAAACACGAACGCAACTCCAAAAAAGCGTTAGCGGTTACGATTACCGTTGCAGTAGTTTTTCAATGAGCGGCGATAGCAGACCTGAACGTTGTTTCTTGACCTCGGCGCGCCCGGTGAGCTTTTGCGCCAATTGGCGGATCATTTCGGTGGTCCGATGATTGGCCGCAATTTCCGCGATCATCTGTCCATTATTCGCCGCCGAACCGAACATCTGCGGATCGAACGGAATAGCCGCGATCGGATCGTCATCGAGCGCCTTGGCGAAGTCGGCGGCCTTGATCTCGGGGCGCTTCGGTACCCCGATCTGGTTGAGACAGTAGAGCGGGCGGTGATCGTTGGGACGCGCCGCCTTGAGGAAATCGTACAGATTCTTGGTGTTGCGCAGGTTTGCGAGGTCGGGCGCGGCCACAATCAAAATGTCGTCGGCTCCGACCAGCGTCTGCTTGGTCCAGCCGGTCCATTGGTGCGGCACGTCGAGCACGACGCAAGGCACCGTGGCGCGCAGCGAATCGAAGATCGCCTCGAATGCGTCGGCACCGAAGTCGTAAACATGATCGAGCGTCGCCGGCGCGGCCAACAGGCTCAGATGATCGGTACATTTCGACAGCAACCGGTCGACAAAAGCGTTGTCGATGCGGTCCGGCGAAAACACCGCTTCGGCGATGCCCTGTGGCGGGTCCTGGTTGAAGTCGAGGCCTGCGGTACCGAAGGCGAGATCGAGATCGGTCACCACCGAGTCGAGCATCAGGTCGCGCGCTATCGAGAAGGCGATGTTGTGGGCGATCGTCGACGCGCCGACGCCGCCCTTGGCGCCGACAACCGCGATAATGCGGCCGACCGGCTTGGCATCGGGCGCCGAGAACAACCCGCAGACCGCGCGCACGATCTGCAACGCGCCGACCGGCGCGATCAGATAGTCGCTGATGCCACGCCTGACCAGTTCGCGGTAAAGCGCGACGTCGTTCATCCCACCGACGACGATCACGCGAGTGGCGCCGTCGCAGACCGTGGCGAGCTGATCGAGGCCCGCCAGGATCTCCTCGCTGCGATTTTCCGATTCGAGAATAATGACGTTTGGCGTCGGCGAGGTCCGGTACGCTTCAACGGCGGCGATCAGTCCACCCATCTGGATGCGCAGATGCGCCTTCGCCATCCGCCGATCTTCGCCGGCGGCCTGGATCGCGGCCGCGGTCTCCACGGTTTCGCAGAATGCCTGCACCGACACGCGCGGCGCCGGCGCTATGCGCTCATCGCGGCCGGCGACTTCGGTCGGCGGGCTTTCTTGCCACTCGGCTTGGCTAGTTGAACTCATAATGCTTCAGGATCACTGGCCGTTGGAACTGACGTTGCTGATCTTGGTCGTATCGGCGGCCGGGTAAGTGGTCTGCGTCGGCAGGCCCTGCACATATTTGCTCATGACCGTTGTTCGGCGCATCTCGTAGGCCGGCGTTTCGGCGCGCGGCTGCACCAGATCGGCCGGATTGTCGACCATGGCCGCAAGGTTGCGCTGGGTCGCGCAGCCCGCGTTCCATGACGGCTGATTCTCGAAATAATTGCGATTGAGGCTCGGCCCGGTATCTTCGGGCCAGAGCCCGCACGGGCCCGCCTGCGCGGCGAGCCGCGGATAGGTGATGCGGATGGTGGCGAGGTTGATCGCCGGCGGATGATAGCCGCGCACCAACAAACCATTCGCCGGCACGCCGTTGGCCATCAGTATCGAGCGGATCGTGCGCATGGCTTCCGCCGCCGCGCGTTCGTTGCTGGTGCCGACCGGAAGATCGACCGCAACGCCGCCGGTGGCTTCGCGCTTCCAGGTATGGGCGAATTCCGCAACTTCTGCGCGCTGCGTGGGATTGATCTCGCCGCGGCTCGTGCCGACGAAGACTTCCAGCGTGTGATCGGCCTCGCCGATGGTAATCGGATGCCGCAGCCGATAGTCGGTCGGCACATCGGGAACGGCGGCGACCTGATTGTCGGTATTGCATGCACAGACGAAGATCGCACAGGCGCCGACCAAAGCCGCGCGCACGGCCAACGCCGCGGTCCCGCGCGGCTTGGCGATCGTGGTCCGTACAGTCTGCATCGTCCTCTCCTCGCGCGACAGCTCAGTCAAGGATGAACCCATATTTGCCGCGGTAGTTATCGGGCGGATCGGTGGTGCCGCCGACGCCGTAGATGCGGTTGAGCCGGCCCAGCAGCACGCTCGCCGGATCGCTCGGATCGGCGAAGCCGTCGTCGGGCCGCGACAGATCCTTTTGCGCGACCGCGCGCACGATGTATGGCGTCACCAAAACCACAAGCTCGGTCTGGTTGTTGAGATAGTCGCGACTCTTGAACAGCGTGCCGAGAATCGGCACTTCCATCAGTCCGGGTAAGCCGGTGATGTCCTGCTTGGTCTGATTCTCAATCATGCCGGCCATCGCAAGCGAACCGCCGGACGGAATTTCGACCGTCGTGTCCGCGCGCCGCACATCGAGGCCGGGAACGGTCGTTCCGGCTACCGTCACGGAATTTGTGGAATTAAGCTGCGAGACTTCCGTCGATACGTGCAGGCTGATGCGGCCTCCCGCCAGCACGACAGGACTGAAGGTCAGACCGACACCGAAGTTCTGAAAGGCAATCCCGGGCGGCTCGCCGTTGGTGGAAGGTATCGGGTACGGAAACATGCCGCCGGCCA
>DATKRE010000156.1:0-28644 GCA_035532335.1 Xanthobacteraceae bacterium
AAAATGAATGATGAACGATTGCCGGTACCGTGCCAGCCTTGTCATGGCAGCGGGATCAGCCACGGAATCGTATGTAGCGAATGCGGTGGCAAAGGGTATCGCTTATCCTTCAATGGGAAGCAGGTTCCGGTCAGACAAGAATCCCCGAAGCGATTGCAAAGCCGTTCTGCAGGATGGCGCGCGGGGGCAAGCGCTGGCCGGCGCGGGAAGTAGTTACGGAGCTAAGACTACTGTTGGTCTTCGCGTGCTAGGCTCTGTGGAAACAACTGTCGGCACAGACTCCCGGCCAGCTCTAATTGCCCTGTGCATTGCATCGCAAAACGCTTCATCCATTTTCTCTTGGGTCGCGCGCATCCGCACTTCTTCAACCATTACCTCGTCATGCATCGGCGCAATCCGTCCTAGACTGGAACCTAATTCGCAAGATGCGGGACAGACGTAAATAACTTAATACCAAGCGCGGGGCAGCAGACGCGATTGCCGGCAAGCCCTGCCCCGTCTGCAACACGCAGCCCGCTGGCGAAGGGCCGCGCATGCCATCCGGTTTCATTCCTGCGCGGGATCGCGACAAGGGGTCAATCCATTGAGCCGAGCACCAACGATTGCGCTTTTCGTGCTCTGCCTCGCTGCATCATCAGCGGCGGCGGCTACGGGCGACCAGAGCACAAGCCCACGAAGCCCGTCTCAGGCGATCGGCGGCGGAAGGCCGGTGCCGACCATCACGGTCAAGCGCTGTCCGCCGGGCTACGAGTTTGTCGTTCGCGCCAACGGCCGCCGCGGCTGCGCCAAAGACATCGTCCCGCCGAACGAATAGCGAAGGCCAGGATATGACAGCACCACATGAAATCTCCGCGCTTCGGCAAAAGGCGATTGAGCTTTTGGAAACAGCCGCGACGATCACCGAAGAAACAGGCGATGAGACGAGTGGCTACCTGATTGAACGAGCGCTTGATCAACTAAGAGCAGATGCGTGGCCCGATGCTATCGGCGATGCGCCGGCGGCACACTGAATCATCCGATGACATCCAAGCGAATAGCCGCTCAGCGCACCGCGATTGGTTTCATTCTGTTCTTTGCATTTGTCGCCCCGGCGATCGGCCGCGACCTTGCTCCATCGAACCTGGACGAAAGCAACCTCGACCGCCATGGCCACTACACCAATATCGACGGTGATCAGGTTCATCAGCCTGCAAAGGAAATATGCCCAACGGAGCGTCGGCGCTATGCCGCGATGGCGATTACAGCTTCAGTGAACACCACTCGGGCACCTGCTCGCGGCATGGCGGCGTGGTTCGGTGGCTTCGTTAAGGATCGCCGCACATAGCTCGCCGAAGTAGTCTTGGTCAAACAAGCCGCGACGAAGGTCACACCGGCCAGCAACGGACCTCGCATCGTCTGCCGTTTAGGATTGGCGGATGGATTGGCGGAGCGAAATTCGATTTCAGCTAAGTCTTGGTCGGAGTGGCAGGATTTGAACCTGCGACCCCCTCGTCCCGAACGAGGTGCGCTACCAGACTGCGCTACACTCCGACATAAGGCGGCGCTTATACAAGCCGCTTATGGCGGCGGCAAGCGCCCGGCTTTTCCGGCCGATTCGGGCAGCTATTGCAGCCCGTTCTTGCGCTTAAATTCCGCCCGGCGCGCATGCAGGATCGGTTCGGTATAGCCGTTCGGCTGTGCGGTTCCCTTGAACACCAGATCGCAGGCCGCGGCGAAGGCAACCGACCTGTCGAAGTCCGGCGCCATCGGCCCATAATGCGGATCGCCGGCATTCTGTTTGTCGACCACGCCGGCCATGCGCTTGAGCGTGTCCATGACCTGGCGCTCGGTGGTGATGCCGTGGTTTAGCCAGTTGGCGATGTGCTGGCTTGAGATCCGCAGTGTCGCGCGATCTTCCATCAGCGCGACATTGTTGATGTCGGGCACCTTAGAGCAGCCGATGCCCTGCTCGACCCAACGCACGACATAGCCGAGAATTCCCTGCGCGTTGTTGTCGAGCTCCTGCTGCACCTCGTCCGGCGACCAGTTGACGCCACGCGCCACCGGAACAGTGAGGATCGCGTCGAGGCTCGCGCGCGGCCGCGACGCCAGCTCGCGCTGCCGCTTGAACACGTTGACCTTGTGATAATGCGTCGCATGCAACGTCGCCGCGGTCGGCGACGGCACCCAGGCGGTGCTTGCGCCGGCCTGTGGCTGGGCGATTTTCTGTTCCAGCATCGGCGCCATCAGGTCGGCCATGGTCCACATGCCTTTGCCGATCTGGGCGTGGCCGGGTAGCCCGCAAGCAAGTCCGATATCGACGTTCCAGTCCTCATAGGCTTTCAACCACGGTTGTGCGCGCATGTCGGCCTTGCGCACCATCGGCCCGGCTTCCATGGCAGTGTGGATTTCGTCGCCGGTGCGATCGAGGAAACCGGTGTTGATGAAGAATATCCGCGACTTCACGATGCGTATGCATTCCTTCAGGTTGACCGTCGTCCGCCGCTCCTCGTCCATCAGGCCGAGCTTGATGGTGTTGCGCGCAAGCCCGAGCATATCTTCGACCGCCGCGAACAGATCGTTGGCGAATTTGACCTCGTCCGGCCCGTGCATCTTCGGCTTGACGATATAGATCGAGCCAGTGCGGCTGTTGCGCGGACCGTCGCGACCCTTGAGATCGTGCAGCGCGATCAGGCTGGTGATCGCGCAGTCGAGCACGCCTTCCGGCGCCGGATGTCCGTCACGGTCGAGCACGCCTTCGTCGGTCATCAGATGTCCGACATTGCGGATCAGCATGAGGCTGCGGCCCGGCAGCACCAGCGTACCGCCGTCAGGCTTGGTAAAAGTGCGGTCGGCGACGAGTTTGCGCGTAACCGACTTGCCGTCCTTCTGGAATGTCTCGACCAGCGTCTGGCGGCACAGCCCCAGCCAATTGCGATAACCTTCCACCTTGTCGAACGGATCGACCGCGGCGATCGAATCTTCCAGATCCATGATGGTGGTGAGCGCGGCTTCGAGAACGACGTCTGCGACGCCGGCGGCATCGTCACGGCCAACCGGATGGTTGCGGTCAATCACCAATTCGATGTGCAGTCCGTTGTTGACCAGGAGGATCGCTTCCGGCGCGTCCGGTCGACCGCGATAGCCGCACAATCTTTGCGGATCGGCCAAGCTCGTGGTCGCGCCGTTGCCGAGCGTAACCGCCAGCGTGCCGTTTTTTACGGCATAAGCGCGAACGTCGGCATGCGAGCCGGAGGCAAGCGGCGCACTTTGGTCGAGGAAATTTTGCGCCCAGGCGATGACACGTTTGCCGCGCGCCGGATCGTAGCCTTTGCTTGGCGCCTTGGGATCGCGCGGGATGGCGTCGGAACCGTAGAGCGCGTCGTAGAGCGAGCCCCAGCGCGCGTTGGCGGCATTGAGCGCGTAGCGGGCATTGCTAAGCGGCACCACCAACTGCGGGCCCGCCAACGCAGCGATCTCATCGTCGACATTGGCGGTGTCGATCGCGAAGGCCGGTCCTTCCGGCACGAGGTAGCCGATCTCGGTCAGGAATGCCCGGTCGGCCGCTTCGTCGAGCGGACGGCCGCGCCGCTCGCGATACCCTGCATCGATTTTGGCTTGCAGCTCGTCGCGGCGCTGCAACAGCGCGCGATTAGCCGGGCCAAAACGGTGAACGACGTCGGCGAGGCCTCGCCAAAATGCCTCGGCGCCTATCCCGGTGCCGGGAATGGCCTCATTGACTACAAAGTCATGCAGAACTTTCGCGACTTTAAGGCCCGCGACAACGACCCGCTCAATTTCAGCCATTTAGCGTTTCCAACATCTTCGCTTTTATTCTTGCGTCGAAACTGTGCCTGAATTGGCGCCGCCAAGCTATCAGACTGAGGTAGGATCAGCGATGCAAGACCGCTGCAGCGACTGCCGTTTTCGGCATGAACCGACCTTGGGAGACCGATGACGGCACGCTCGACCACGCGCGTGATCGAGCCGGACACCGCCTCGATCGCCGAGGCGGTACGCGTTCTCGCCAGCGGCGGCCTGGTCGCATTCCCGACTGAAACGGTATACGGACTGGGCGCGGACGCGACCGATGGGACCGCGGTCGCGCGTCTCTACGAAGCCAAGGGGCGGCCGGCTTTCAATCCGCTGATTGCCCACGTGCCCGATGTGAAGTCGGCGCAGACGCTGGTCACGTTCGATCACGCCGCGGCGGCGCTTGCGGCGGCGTTCTGGCCGGGCCCGCTGACGCTGGTCCTTCCCAAAGCCGCCGCGTGTCCGGTCGCCGAGCTTGCCACCGCCGGCCTCGATACGCTTGCGGTGCGCATGCCCAATCACCCGGTCGCCCACGCCATCCTCGAAGCCTTCGGCAAGCCGATTGTCGCCCCGTCAGCCAACCGCTCCGGCCACGTGTCGCCGACCACCGCAGCCCACGTACTTGCCGACTTGGCAGGCTGCATCGACCTCATCGTCGATGGCGGCTCGACGCCAGTCGGCGTCGAATCCACCATTGTCGCCTGTCTCGGCAAGCCGATGCTGTTGCGGCCGGGCGGTCTGCCACGCGATGCCATCGAGCGAGTGCTCAAAAACACACTACACGCCGCCCCGCCTGCCGCTGCGGACAACGAAGCAGTGCCGCTATCGCCTGGTATGCTGGCGACCCATTACGCGCCGCGCACGCGGCTGCGCCTCAATGCCGAGCACGCCGAGCCCGGCGAAGCACTCCTTGCGTTTGGCCCGGTATCGCCGGCAGACGCCGCGCGCGCGAAGATCGTGCTGAACCTGTCCCCGCTCGGTAACCCAGTCGAGGCGGCAGCCAATCTGTTTGCGCACTTGCGCGCGCTCGATAGCGCCGGCGCCAGCACGATTGCGGTGATGCCGGTTCCAGGCGGCGGCCTCGGCGAAGCCGTCAACGACCGGCTCGCCCGCGCCGCCGCCGGGCGATAACTGATGCGGCCGGCGGCAATCTGCCTTATCTAATAAAGGCTCGATGGACATCTCCGATGCTCGATAAACCGCCCAATGCAATCGACCCGGCGCTGCTCAAGCGCTTTGCCGCTATCGTCGGCGACAACTTCGCCATCACCGATCCGCAGATGCAGGCGCCTTACCTGGTCGAGAGGCGCGATATGTTTGCCGGACACACCCCGTTGGTGTTGCGTCCGGGCTCGGTCGCGGAAGTTGCTGCTATTCTTAAACTCGCCAACGACACCGCGACGCCGGTCGTGCCGCAAGGCGGCAACACCGGCCTGGTCGGCGGCCAAACCCCGCTCAACAACGAGATCGTCCTTTCGCTCAACCGGCTCGACAGCATCCGCGACGTCGATCCGACGTCGAATACCATGACGTGCGAAGCCGGCGTCACCTTGCAGCGCGCGCGCGAAGCCGCCGCCGCCGCCGATCGGCTCTATCCGCAATTGCTGCCGTCTGAGGGCTCTTGCACCATCGGCGGCAATCTCTCGACCAATGCCGGCGGCACCGCCGCGCTGGCGCATGGCGTCACCCGCGCGCACGTTCTCGGCATCGAAGTGGTGTTGGCCGACGGTCGTGTTCTCAACGACCTGAACAAATTGAAGAAGGACAACACCGGCTACGATCTGAAAAATCTTTTCATCGGCGCCGAAGGCACGTTGGGTGTGATCACCGCCGCGGTGCTGCGGCTGGTGCCGCGGCCGCGCGCGATCGAAACTGCGTTCGTCGCCGTGCCATCGCCGGAAGCCGCGCTGGCGCTGTTGACCATCGCCACCGAGCGCGCCGGCAGCGGTGTCACCAGCTACGAACTGATGCCCCGGCTCGGATTGGAATTGGCGTTCCGCTATGGTCCCGGGCTGCGCGATCCGCTGGCCGAGCCGCATCAATGGTATGTGCTGATCGAGCTTTCATCGCAGCACGCCGACGGGCTGCGCGAGGTGATCGAGGAGGTGCTGGCGCAAGCGTTGCAGCGCGGCCTCATCGTTGACGCCGCCATCGCCGACAGCATCGAGCAATCGAAGGCGTTCTGGCGAATCCGCGAGATGCTCGGCGAAGTGCAGCGCCACGCCGGCGGCTCGATCAAGCACGACGTTTCGGTGCCGGTTGCAGCCGTGCCGGCATTCCTCAAGGACGCGCATGAAGCGGCGATTACGCTCATCCCCGGCGCGCGGCCGGTGCCATTCGGCCATCTCGGCGACGGCAACATCCACTACAATGTCCTGCAGCCGGAGAACACCGACAAAGCCGATTACCTCAAGCACTGGGATGCGATGAATGCCGCTATCTTTGCGGTGGTGAAAAAGTACGGCGGCTCGATTTCGGCTGAACACGGCGTTGGCGTGGTCAAGCGTGATCTGCTGCCGTCGGTAAAGGATCCGGTCGCGCTCGAACTGATGAAGAGCCTCAAACGGATGCTTGATCCGAAAGGCATTCTTAATCCCGGCAAGGTGCTGGCGCGCGATCCTTAAGCCGGCCGCCGGTCGTCCTCGACAGCGAATGCGAGGGCGGACTACAGTCTGCAAAGAAAACCGCCGGCCGGGAGGAAGCAACATGCGCTTCGGAGTTTTTTACGAACTCCAGTTGCCGCGGCCCTGGAACAAGGGCGACGAGCGCAACCTGTTCCATCAGGCGCTTGACCAGGTGCAGTTGGCCGACCGGCTGGGCTTCGATTACGCCTGGGAGGTGGAACATCATTTCCTCGAGGAGTATTCGCATTCCTCAGCGCCGGAAATTTTCCTCGCTGCGGCTGCCGCGCGTACCAAATCAATCCGTCTCGGCCATGGCATCCGACAGGTAATCCCCAATTACAATCACCCCGCGCGCACCGCCGAAGGCCTGGCGACACTCGACATCGTGTCCGACGGGCGGGTCGATTTCGGCTTTGGCGAGGGCGCTACCCGCCTCGAACTTGGCGGCTTCAACATTCCCGCCAAGGAAAAGCGCGCCATGGCGCTGGAGGCCGCTGAGCAAATCGCCAACATGATGGTTCTGGAGCCTTATCCGGGCTTCCAGGGCAAATACTTTTCCATGCCCTGCCGCAACGTTCTGCCAAAGCCGGTGCAGTCGCCGCACCCGCCGATCTGGATGGCCTGCACCAATCGCGACACCATCAAGATCGCAGCGCAGAACGGCGTTGGCGCGCTGGCTTTCTCCTTCCTCGAGCCGGAGCAGGCGCGGCACTGGTCGGAAATCTATTACGGCATCATCAAATCCGATGCGTGCATACCGCTCGGCCACACCGTCAACGCCAATCTCGCCATGGTTTCGAGCTTTTCGGTGCATCGCGATCGCGCCGAGGCGGTACGCCGCGGGCTCGAGGGCTTCGAGTTCTTTGGCTTCGCGTTAAATGCGCTGGTGTCGCAGGACTGTGTGCCGGGCCGCTCCAATCTATGGGGCGACTACCAGGCGCAGCGCGGCAACCGCAACGAAGACGTCGCCGCCGCAGCCGATCGGGTCGGCGCCTATTCGTCCGGCATCGGCACGCCCGACGACATGCGCCGACACCTGCAAAGCTTTGCCGACAACGGGATCGATCAAGTGATCTTCCTGCAACAGGCCGGGCACAACCGCCACGACCATATTTGCGAGGCGCTTGAGCTCTTCACCGCCGAGGTGATGCCGGAATTCAAGGCTAAGGCAGCAGTGCGGGAAGCGCGCAAAAAGGAAGAACTCGCCCCCTACATCGCCGCCGCGATGAAACGAAAATCATGGATGCGGCCGCTCGCCGACCACGAAATTCCCGTGGTCAAAGCCGCCGCCGAGCGAGCGCAATTTACCCGCGACGCCAGCAAGGCTTCCTAAAACAGTGATGGTTGATTGTTGGGCTTTTTGCGCTTGGCCGGCGTTGCCGGCTCCGGCGCAGCGCGGCCGTCGACACGCGGAACCGGGGCGATCAACTCGGGAGAATCGTTGGCCGCGCGATTGACCGCGGACGATACTTCGTAACATTCGAGCCGGTCGTCGGCGGCCGGCCCAAGCAGCGCCGCGGCGGTTGTGGCGTCGACTTTGGCGCAATCGAGCCAGAAGTCGAATGCCTCCGGCGCTACGATGACCGGCATACGGCCGTGAATCGCCGCCAGCGCGCGGTTTGCCTGCGTGGTGACGATGACGACGGAGTCGATCTCCTCTCCATTGGGACCGATCCAGGTCTCCCACAGTCCGGCAAGAGCGAGCGGTCCGCCGGATCTGGCCCGGACGAAATACGGTCGTCGCGGCGTGCCATCGCGCCACTCATAAAAACCGTCGGCGGGAATGAGACAACGCCGCCGGCGCATGGCGTTACGAAACGAAGATTTGTCGAGCACGCTTTCGCCACGCGCGTTGATAAGAAGCGAAAAGTTTCGTGGATCCTTGACCCAGGCCGGCACGAAGCCCCAGCGCAGCAACGCAAACGAACGCTTGCCGTCGTCGAGCCGCACGACCGGGATCGGCTGGGTCGGCGCCACGTTGTAGCGGGGCGGAAAATCGGGCTGCTCCGCGTAACCGAACAGCGCCCGAATCGCGGCAGCCGGCGAGGTAATGACATAACGCGCGCACATTAGGGTAAGCTCTTTCGGCAGCGAGCGATTACGGTAGCAATTGGCGATACTCGTGGTCCGGTTCTAACATTCGCATCCGGGTTCGGCATACTCTCACGCGAATATTAGAATCAAAGGACCACTGGCAAATATCAGCTCTCGTGGCGCTTTGGATTTGACATTGGCTTCACGCGTTTCCGGCTGGGTGGGTAGCAGTCAAATCCGCTCCACCAGCCAAACAGGATCGGCTTTTGACCAGCACCAGCACGCCGGCGCGCAATTATCCGACCCGGCCTTATCTCGCGGTCAGTGCCGCCATTTTTCACGGCGAACGCGTGCTGATCGTCCGCCGTGCTCAGCCGCCCGCGCGCGGCCTCTATACGCTGCCGGGCGGCGTTGTTGAGCTCGGCGAAACCCTCGAACAGGCGGTGATCCGCGAAGTCCGCGAGGAAACCGGGATCGACATCGAGCCGCTGGCTCTGGCCGGCTTTCGGCAGATGATAAGCCGCGATGACGGCGGACGGATCGAGCGGCATTTTGTGATTTTGCCATTCGCTGCGCGCTGGGTCGGAGGCGAAATAGCTCTCAATGAGGAATTGACCGAAGCGCATTGGCTGTTGCCGTCGCAATTGCCCAAACTGGAAACAACCGAAGGCTTGGCCGAAATCGTCGTTGCCGCCCGGGAGCGCTTTGCAGCGCGGTAGGTCGGCGCCTCAATCAAACCTGTGCGCCGGCTTGGCAGACCACCCAACTCCAGCGTAGGTCTTGCAGCAAGTCCAATGCGCCGACACCCGCTCGTTCTTACGTTTTGTCTCTGGCTTGCCGCCGGACCTGCCGGCGCGCAGGGCTTTTTTCAACAAGCCCCGCAGCCACCGGCCCGGCCCGGCCAGCCACAAGTACCGTTGCCGGCGCCGCCGCGACCGGGCCAGCCGCCAATTCCAGGCCGGCCCGGCCAGGCGCCAGGGCAGCCTCAAGGCGCGCAAGCGCCGGTGAGAACCACGCCCGCCCCTTACGATCCCGACTTGCAGCGGCTGTCCGAAATTCTCGGCTCGCTGCATTTCCTGCGCGGCATTTGCGGTGCAAATGAAGGGCAAAAGTGGCGCGACGAGGCGCAGGCGCTGATCGAGGCCGAAGCGCCGGCGGGCGAACGGCACAATCAAATGGTGGCAAGCTTCAATCGCGGCTATCGCGCTTTTCAGCAAAGCTACCGGACCTGTACGCCCGCTGCCAAATTCGCCATTCAGCGCTATCTCGACGAGGGCGCCAAAATTGCCCGCGATATCACCGCACGTTACGCCAACTGACTGGCGCTTGTGCGGCGCGAGTGTCGGGCAGTGCAACGGCTCTATCTACCGGAATTAGCTCTCGAATTAACCCTTCCTCAAGGTTCGACTTAGCGCCCGGCGGCAGCATGCTAACGTGGCTTTGACAGGGACGCGGGCCGCGCGCCGGCGATGAAGTGATTTAATGAACATAGCGACGCAAATTCCGGCCGCACACGATGCTGCGGCCGATCACGAGCAGAAGCGTTTGGCGCTGGGCTACCTGCAAGGCGCGTGGGCGGAAGCACAGCACGAAGGCATCGACGGCGATTGCCTGGCGCAAACCGCCCTGTTTCTCGCCCTTGCCGAGCTGATCTCGACCTACGGCGAAGAAGCCGCCGCCCGTTACGCCGAGAAATTTGCTCCCCGTATTCGCAATGGTGAGTTTTCGATCGAGCTATCGCGACAATAAATTGGGCAGCAGCTTTTTCTCTATCTCGTCAGCACTTTGACGTTCGGTAAATTGGACGGCGAAACCGCCTTCAAAATGCCGGACAACGCGCCCGACGATTTTCCCAACCGCTACAACGGTCCCGATATCCGGCACGGCTTCGGCCGATAGTGCCGCGCCCGAGACCGACAAATCAACCACCAGACAGGTCTGAGTGCTGCCGTCCGGCAGCATAATTTGCGAATATGGATTCGCCGGCGCGAAGCGTCGTTGAGCGCGCCGGTCGCCCTCGTCATGGTCTTTGAATTTTCCCAACCATTCGATTTTAGTGGCTAATTTCTCCCGCTCCTCCGCCGTCGCGATGATGTTCATAATGAAGCCGCGTTCCAGCACCCGCATGATTGAGCCCTTCAATTTTCCAAGGTGCTCAATTTCGGCAATGACGCGGTCGCCAACTTTGCCGCTTACGGCTGAAGCAAGCGCGATCGCGTAGGAGGAAACGTTGATAGCCCGGCAGGAAAAGACCCGACGCTCGCCCTGCATATCGCGCCGGTCGGCGAGCGAAAACCGCCCGGGAATGCTGACGACGATGCGAGCGTCTTGCCGACGGTCGACCCAGACAACATCATCGTCGTCCCCGCTCATTCAGTCGCATCCGCCCAGGGAGCCATGGGAGTGTTCAGATGGTGCGCGCGAACGCTTACCGAGTTCGACTTGGCGCCGACGCGACGCCGAATAAGCTTCTAAAAAACGAAATAGCCGCAAAGATGCCGCAGCTTGCGATACTGCCGTCGTTCGGGTCAAGCACCGAGATCAACAAACCCCGATGATCCGGGCGGCCGCCGCGACTTTTCCTCAGAAACGGTTCAAAGTCTTGAGAAGAGCGAGCTGGAACCCCAATTTACATTAAACCTTTGGAGTATATGGATGCAGGCCGCCCATCTGGTTGATCGCGGCGTGGTGAAGGTTGCCGGCGAGGACGCCCGGACCTTTCTCAATGGTCTGATCAGCACCGATACGCTCAATCTAAAGCCGGGGGCGGCACGCTTCGGCGCGTTGCTGACGCCACAAGGCAAGATCATCGCGGACTTCATCGTCGTCGAGGCTCCGACAAGGGATGGCGGCGGCTTTTTTCTCGACATACCCCGCACGCTCGCCAAAGCCGTCGTTGGCAAGTTCAACATGTACAAGTTGCGTGCGCGGGTAGTGATCGAAGATCTGTCCGAGACTCTCGGCGTGCTGGCGGTCTGGGATGGCGCCGCCACGACGACGGCCGGTTTAGGCTATGCCGATCCGCGTCTGCCAGGACTCGGTTTGCGCATCATGCTGCCGCCGCATCGCGCAACCGAAGTCACCGCTGGCCTCGGCGCGACGCTGGTGGACGCCGCCAACTACGAAGCACACCGCATCGGGCTCGGCATCCCGCGCGGCGGCATCGACTTCGCATACGGCGATGCGTTTCCACATGAAAGCGATATGGATCAGCTGGGCGGCGTCGATTTCGCCAAAGGTTGCTATGTCGGCCAGGAAGTGGTTTCGCGCATGGAACACCGCGGCATCGCGCGCACACGTGCCGTGTCGGTGCGCTATGAGGGCGAAGCGCCGGCGGCCGGCGTCGCGGTCCTCGCCGGCGAGCGCGAGGTCGGCAAGATGGGCTCCGCAGCTGCCGGCCACGGACTTGCGCTTCTCCGCCTCGACCGGGTGGCGGACGCGCTGGCGCACGGGCAGACGTTGACCGCCGGCGGTGTCGTGGTTCGGCCGATCAAGCCGGATTGGGCACGTTTTGCTTTCCCCAACGGCTCCAACGCCGCCAAATGAAGGCCGCGAAAATGAACGCCTCACCCGCGGCACTTGTGCGCTGTCCTTGGCCGAAGGAGGACGCGCTGTATTGCGCCTATCACGACCAGGAATGGGGCGTGCCGGAATTTGACGATCGCGCGCTGTACGAAAAGCTCATGCTCGACGGCTTTCAGGCCGGCTTGTCCTGGATCATCATCCTGCGCAAGCGCGAGAATTTTCGCCGCGCCTTCGACGATTTCATGCCGGAGAAAATAGCCCGCTATACGCCGAAAAAAATCGAGCGATTGATGCAGGACGCCGGCATCGTGCGTAACCGCGCCAAGATTGAAGGAGCGGTGCGCTCCGCGCGCGCATACCTTGAAATGATGGAAAAGGGACCGGGCTTGTCCGGGCTATTGTGGAATTTTGTCGACGGCAAGCCGAAAGTGAACAACTACAAAACCATAAAGCAGATTCCGGCCGAAACCGCGATCTCGCGGGCAATATCGAAAGAACTGGCGCAACGCGGCTTCAAGTTCTGCGGTCCGACAATCGTGTACGCGTTTATGCAGGCGGTCGGCATGGTCAACGACCATCTGGTGACGTGCCATCGGCACAAGGCAGTGCAGCGACTTGCGAAAAAGGCTTAGATCTCGCCGCGCCTGCGGGCGCCGCGACGACGGGCCAGACTGAAGAAAATCGCGGCCAGCACGGTCAGCGTGCCGATCACGGTGTAGTGCACCGAGGAATTGGCGTCGATGTAAGACGACGCGCTTGATGTGGCCTGCACCAGCGCCGCGCCGAGCATAATGCTGAAGAATGATCCGCGGCCGCCGGCGACGCTGGCGCCCCCGAGCACGACGACGGTAATGGTCATCAGCGTGTAATCGGTACCGGTGGATGGCGAGCCGATCCCGACCTGACCGGCAAGCATCAACCCGCCGACGCCGGTGAGAAAGCCGGATATCACGAAGGCAAGCCAGGTCATGCGCCGGCTGTCGATGCCAAGCCGGTGGCTCGCGAGCGGGCTCGAGCCGACCGCGCGGAAGGTTCTGCCGAAACCGGTCCGGTACAGAATCCATTCGGCGGCGCCGACCATGGCTAACGTCAGTACAAGGCCGCCGGGCAAAACCCAGATTGGAAATTGCGCCGCGTCGGAAATGGCGTCGTCGATGGTGCCGGCGGCGATCGGCCGAAGCAGAAGCGAAATGCCCTGTAATCCAATGAAGGTGGCGATAGTGACGACAATCGCCGGCAACCGCAGCGAGGTGATCAGGACACCTTGCAGAAATCCGAAGATGACGGTGACGGCAAGAATCAAGACGATTCCGCCTGCGAAAGGTCCGGCCGCAACGCCGTCGGGCACCAGGAAGGAAGCGAGCACGACGCAAAGACCGGCCAACGGGCCGATCGACAAATCGATCGCGCCGACCAAAACCGTCGCCAGTTGCGCACACGAAAGAAATGCCAAGATACTGAAGAACGTCAGAATACTTTTGATCGAAAATGCGGACAAGAAATAGCCATTCAGCGCGTGCGTACCGCCGAGAATGATGACAGTCAGTACGGCCAGGATCAGCGCCGGAAAGTGGTCGCTGGCGGCAAAGTCGCGCCAGCGCTGATCGGGTGCAGTCGGCTTCTCGCTTGCGCGCGAAACCGTCGCGGTGAGGTTGGCCTCGGTAATGGCCGCATCGGTGACCGCGGCGCCGGTCAATTCGTTGACGATCCGACCGCGGGCAAAGATCAAGACCCGGTCGCAAAGGCCTTCCAGCTCGATACCGTCCGACGAAGCGACCACGACCGCAACGCCGGAGTCGGCGACCGTTCGCAGCCGTTGGTAGATCTCGCTGCGCGAACCGATATCGACACCCTTGGTCGGCTCATCCACCAGCAACACCGTCGGTTTGGCCGAGATTTCGCGGCCAAACAGGGCTTTTTGCTGATTCCCGCCCGACAACTCGTTCAGTTTCGATTCGATCGAGGCGGCGCGGATGCGCAGATCCTCGGTGATTTTCCGGGCGCGGGCGACTTCGCCGGCGCGGTCGATCACAAAGTTCTGCGAAATCGCCTGCAAAGACCCCAGGCTCAAATTTTCGCGTAGCGTCAGGTTAAGGAACACGCCCTCCATGTGACGGTCATCGGAAATGAAGCCGATGCCCGCCTGCCGAAAGGCGCCGGAACTGTCGCCGGAAATCTTGACGCGAGCGACACTCACCCCGCCGCTGCTGCGGCGATCGATACCGGCGGCGGCACGGATGAATTCGCGTTGGCCTTCGCCCTCGATGCCGGCAAGCCCGACGATCTCGCCTGCACGCACGGTAAGATCAACCTCGTCGAACCCGCTCCCGCTCAAGCCGCTTACTTCAAACAACGGCGCTCCCATCAGTTTGGCTTTGGCGGGGAAAATCTGTCCAAGCGGGCGACCGGCAATCAGCGCAACGATTTCCGCGGCCGTGATCGAGTCAGCGAGGCGGCTGTCGATGATTTCGCCGTCCCGCATGACCGAAATGCGGTCGGCCAATTCATCGACTTCGTGCAGACGGTGCGAGACGTAAACGATCCCGACACCGTCGCGCTTAAGCTCTTCGATGAGATCGAAAAGCTTCCGCACGTCGGCCTGCTGCAACGGCTCGGTCGGCTCGTCGAGGAAGAGCACCTTCGGGCGCGTCGCCAGAGCGCGCGCAATTTCGACGATGTGCCGTTGCGCGAGCGACAGTTCGCCAAGCCGCTTGTTGAGCGGCATGCGAAGCTCGTCGGTAGCTACCCGCGCCAGCACGCGCTCGGCTTCCGCCAAGCCGCCCGGACCGGCGAGCGACGGCGCCGCAAGCTGGAGATTTTCGAAGACCGTGAGATCCGGAACGAGTGCCGGGTGCTGATAGACCACCGAGACGCCGTCCTCGCGGATGCGGCGCGGATCGGAATCATCAATATGCTTGCCGCCGTAATAGATCGCTCCGGCGTCGGCGTGCAACACGCCTGCGGCAACACCGATAAGCGTCGACTTGCCGGCGCCATTCTCCCCGACAACAGCGTGTACTTCGCCGGGATAAATCAGGACGTCGACGCCCTTGAGCGCTTGCACTGGACCGAAACTCTTGCGCACGCTTGCAAGCGTCATCACCGGTATATGCGCCGTGCCCGGCTCCGGCAGCGGGGTGTCAACGACGTTATGCATGGCGAAGCCGCCGGGTGATTTCCGGCAGCGCCACTCCGGAAAGCACGATAATTGCGTCGGCAATATCCTCGGCCGAGCCACCAAAGCCGAGCGCAGTCACAAGCTGCGCAAGATAGGTCAGGAAGAAGGCGCCGATGACGGTGGCTACCACGCTGCCTTTGGTAATGCCGCCGAGCGGATTGCCGCCGACAACGACGGCGGCAATGGTGCCGAGCAGATACGGCAGGCCGCACAAAACCGTCGGCGAAACCAGATAACCGGAAAGCATGATCGCCGCGATCGCGTACATCAAACCGGCGACCGCGTAGGTGACGACTCGATATGCTCGCAACGGTATGCCGACCGCGTGCGCGGCGGCAGGATTGACGCTGACGGCGACGAATTGGCGACCCAGAGTGGTGAATGTCAGCACGAAGACGATAACGCCCGTGGCCAGCAGCAGGACCCACACCGTCACTGGGACGAAAAGAAAACGGCTGACAAAGAAATTGACCATCATCATCGGCGATTGCACCGACGCGCCGGTCGAGACGAAATAAGTCAGCCCGAACAAAATGGCGTTAATGCCAATCGTGGTCACCAGCGCCGGCACGTACAGATAGGTGACGATGAGGCCGCTGATGGCACCGATCGCCGCACCGACGGCAAGTCCGGCGGCGACGTAAAATACAACGACGTTCAGGTCGGTGCTGCCGTTGGGCAGTTTTGTGACCACCACCGCGACGAACGACATAATGCCGGCAGCGGAGAGATCGAGGCCGCGTTGCTGAATCACCAGGTGCTGGCCGATCGAGGCGACGGCCAGGATTGCGAAGTACGGCAACGTTGAAAGGATGGCGGCCGAATTGACCGTGCTGGGAGCCGCGATACCGCCGATCAACACCAGCAGTGCCGTGGCGACAAACGCCTTGGCCGCCAACGGAAGGTCGGTCAAGTCTCTGCTCGGCCACGGTACCCGCAGAGTAATCGTTCGATACTCAAACCACGTCGTCATTCCCGCCCCTACTCGAGCGCGGTGGCGGCAACCGGCCGCCGGTCCCGCACTTAATCTTCCCGCAGCGCACCGAACGGGCCTCGAGGAAGCCGCGCGCGGCGGAGAAGCGATATCCAGTAACTTCAGGCAGCAAACTACAGCGGCTGCGCAAGTACGCAACAGCCCTAAAAGATCGCCCGGACCCCAGGGGGGACCGGGCGATCGTAAGGCTTAAAGCTCCTGGCTTACTTGCCGCCGAGAGCCTTGATCTGCTGCTCTTTCGACAGCATCGACGACGGAATCGAATCCATCGGCATCGACTTGTCGCACTTGATCGCGAGCTTCGCATCCTTGGACGTGTTGTCCTCGGTGAACGGCAGCGTGATCAGGCTGGGCTCCGGCTCATCGATGCCTTCGGCGGCCGCAACCGCCTTACGCAGCGCCAGCCGCACCATCCAGGTGTGCGCGTCCATGCTCGCCATCTTGAAGTTCGGGTGATCGGCGGCAAGGCAGCTGAGATCCATCAGCGACTGGCCGACATAAGCGGGGACCGGCTTGCCGGCCGCAAGGAAGGCGCGGATCGGACCGGTAGTCTCGCTATAGATGCCGTCGATCTGCGGATATTTGGCGATCAGCGCGGCGGTCTTCTGCTGCGCCATGGCCGGATCCCAGTTGGTCGGCACCGGCTCTGCTTCCAGCACCTTGATGCCGGGATACTTGGCGAAGGTCGGCTTCCAGCCGACGACTTGTGCCGCAGTCATCGGATTGCCCGGCGTACCGCCGAACATAATGACAGTGCCCTTGCCGTTCAGCGTTTTGGCCAGCCAAGCAGCAAACTGCTCGCCGACTTCCTTCTGACTTTCAGTGACGCGATCGACGTAGTCGACGCCGATTTTGCCCGGGAAGCCGTCGCCGACCGAATACGGCACCACTGCGATGCCGGCCTTAGTCGCTTCGCGCGTCGCTTTCAGAATCGCCGGACCGGTATCGAGGAAGGCGACGATCACGTCGAACTTCTGCGCGATCAGGCCTTCGATGTCCGCGATCTGCTTCTCAGGCTTGAACTCGCCGTCGGTGTAGCGGGTCTCGGTGATATTCGGGCACTTCGACGCCTCGTCCTCGAACTCGGCGCGGGTGATGTGCCGCCAATAATTGCCGCCCCAACCGTCGGACAGCGCCACCTTGATCTTCTTCGTGCCGCAGAACTTGCTGATCGGCATGAAGTCGGCGAGGGTGCCTTTCTTTTCAGGATAGAGTTTGGCTTTGGTGATGTCGGCGGCTTGGCCGGATGAGGTCATCGCAAATGCGAAACCCATGGCCGCAACGCCGATCGCTAGACTGCGTGGTGACAACATACAATTCCTCCCCTGTGCATCTGCTCGCAACCCGGATGATCGCGGCACCACTTTTACAGCAGCGCTGTGACCGAATTTTTCGACCGGAAAGAACTCAGATGCTCGTGCAGCCGCAGGATAGCCTTGTTTTGCACTCGGTGCCAAGCACCGCGGTTCTTTCACACGATGGCGCAAGCTAAAATCCCGCCGTTGCAGGCCGTGGGACCGGGCCCTTCAACTTGTGGGCGAGGCCCACAAGTCGCGCCGCTCGGACATCGCCGCCCCAGAAGCCGCGCAGTGCGTTTTCATTTTGTCGAGGCTTTCCGCGACCAACCGCGTTCTTGCGTGCCGCGGCGGGGGACTGGCATAATCGCCGTCGAGGCGTATCGGCTGAACAAAACAATTGGGAGGTTTCGATGAAAAAAAGCACCGATTACATTTTGACTACGCATACCGGCAGTCTGCCGCGCGGCAAGGAACTCAACGACCTTTTGATCGCCGACGAGGCTGGCGAGAAAGTCGACAAGGCCAAACTCGACGCCATGGTCGACCAGCGGGTCGCCTATGTTATGGAGAAGCAGCGCTGGGCCGGCGTGAGCGTCGCCAACGACGGCGAGCAGGGCCGCGTCGGTTTCCAGACCTACTTGCCCAAGCGGATGACCGGATTCGGCGGCGAATCGAAGCGGCCGTTCGGTCAGGAATGGGTTCAACTTCCGCTGTTCACGCAACAATTCATGGCTCGGATTCCGAAGACCGGCAAAGTCTTCGGCTGTCCGGAAGCCATCGCCGAAATCAAATATACCGACAAGGAAGCGATCAAAATCGAGCTCGCACGTTTCAAGCGGCACGCCGATGCGATCAAGCCGCCATTCACCGAAATGTTCTTCGCCGAGCCGTCGCCCGGCATCGTCGCCTGCACCATGCTCAACGCTCATTACAAGAGCTATGAAGACTATCTCAGCGCCATCGCCCGGGAAATCCATTACGAATATAAGTCAGTCGTTGACGCCGGATATGTTCTGCAAATCGATGCGCCGGACCTGGCCATGGAGCGCGTGCTGCTGTTCCAGGACAAGACCGACGCCGAATACGTCAAGCTGGTCGAACTGCAAATCGCTGCGCTGAACAAGGCCCTGCAAGGTATTCCGCGCGATCGGGTGCGGCTGCACATCTGCTGGGGCAACTGGGAAGGCCCGCATATCTTCGACATCGGACTCGAACCGCTGTTGCAGGCTTTCTATCAGGCCAATGTCGGCGCGCTGTCGATCGAGTTCGCCAATGCGCGCCGCCAGCACGAGTATGCGGCGCTCAAGAAGCACAAATTCCCCGACAACGTGATCCTCATACCCGGTGTGATCGACTCCAAGATCAACCTCGTGGAACATCCCGAGGTCGTCGCCCAACGCATCGAACAGGCGGTGGCGGCGATCGGCGACCGCGAACGCGTGATCGCCGGCGTCGACTGCGGCTTCGGCACCTTTGCCGGCTGGGAGTGGGTCGCCGAGGACGTGGTGTGGCTCAAGCTCAAGACGCTGCGCGAAGGCGCCGACATCGCCTCGAAGCGCCTGTGGGGCAAGAAGGCGGCGGCGTAACAACTCCGTTTGCCAACTGCCGGGAGGCATGTAGCCTCCCGGCATGACCAAATCACCACGCGCAAATGTACCGCGCGCCTGGCAGCGCATGCTGTCTGGGCGACGGCTCGATTTGCTTGACCCTTCCGCGCTCGACATCGAGATCGAAGACATCGCGCACGGGCTGGCGCGCGTCGCGCGCTGGAACGGGCAAACCAGCGGCGCGCATATTTATTCGGTCGCGCAACATTCCCTGCTGGTCGAGATGCTGGCGCGCGCCCGGGTGCCCCGGCTCGACCGCGGCCGCCGGCTCGCCGTGCTGCTGCATGACGCGCCGGAATACGTGATCGGCGACATGATCTCGCCGTACAAAGTGGTGATCGGGGATGCCTATAAAACAGTGGAACGCCGGCTGCTTTCGGCGATCCATCGCCGCTTTGGATTGCCGCTAAAACCGGCCCCGGAACTGCAAAAACTGATCAAAATCGCCGACCTCCAGGCCGCCTATTTGGAGGCAACGCGGCTCGCCGGCTTCGAGGCCGCCGAGGCGCGGCGTTTCTTTGGACGCCCTCCCGAGATTTCGCCGGCACTGGAACGCGATTACCTCAAACCGTGGCCGGCGGAGACGGCGCAGCAGCGTTATCTCGAACGATTCCACAAGCTCGCGCCCGACTAGACGCCATATTTGTGCCGGGTAATCTTACCTATATGAAATGAACCTGAAGCTGCGTAATTCAAACCGATGATTCACGTCTGCTCCCTCGCCCGCCTGTACGAAACCGTTAACGACATCGGCGCCCGGCACGTCATAACGCTGCTTGGCGACGGCGACCGTGTCGAGCGGCCCGCCGCAATCGCCGAGGAAAATCACCTTTGGCTCCGGCTGCACGACATATCCGAACCGCTCGACGGCTATGTCCTGCCCGATGAGGATCATGTCGCCGATTTGTTGAGCTTCGTACGCCGCTGGGACCGCCGCACGCCGATTGTGATCCACTGCTATGCCGGCATCAGCCGCTCGACCGCGAGCGCGTTTGCCAGTGTCTGCGCGCTTAATCCGGCGCGCGACGAAAACGGCATCGCGCAAGCGCTACGGCGCGCTTCGCCAACCGCCACTCCCAACATCCGCATCGTAGCGCTTGCCGACCGGTTACTGGGTCGCCAGGGTCGCATGGTCAACGCGATCGAAAACATCGGACGCGGCGCCGTCGCAATGGAAGGCACACCGTTCCGGCTCGACTTGGAATAGCGCCTTGGATCAGTGACTTGGATTAGCGACCCGGGACTTGGACCGACGGAGGTCGGGGAAAAGAAGTTATTCCTCGATTGCCGGCCGCAAGCTTGTCAGCGGCGTTGCATGCACCGGCGTGACCGGCGCGGCGCGTACAGGCTCAAGGCGTATGGGTTCGGCGGCACGCGTGTTGGCGGTCAGTTGCGTGCGCGGGTTATGCTGGCGGAAATCGCAATAAGCAAAACCAAGGCCGGCGATCGAACCGCGGAAGCTGCGATAGTTGATTTTTTGAACCTTAAAACACGGCTCGATCGGCATGCCCGACAGATGCGCGCACATCGAGGTGTGTTCGACCTTGACCGTGCCTGCGGGTAACGTCGCGAAATGCGCGTCTCCCTTGCCGCCTGGACGGATGGTGCCGACGACCGAGCCGTCGGCGAAGATGCGGCCCATGCCGGCGGTTCCGTCAAAGCAGGTATAGGCAAACAGCTTGCCCACCACGAACGCCTTCGCCTGCTCCGGTGCGAGTTCCTCGGCAACGGCCGCGGATGCTCCGAAAATGCAGGCACAGACGATGGCGACGCGCAGCAACATCGACGACTCCACGGCGGCTACGGTCAGTAGGCTAGCAAAATTTCTTAACCGTCCCCTTACCATAGCGGCTCCCCGCCCCCGTGAAAATACTCGACAATTTTCAGGGTCGTTACCGAATTTTTACCACAATGCGGCCGCGCACTTCGCCGGCAATGATGCGGGCGCCGGCCGCAATCACATCGGCGAGGCTGATTTCGCTGGTCATTGCAGCGATCTTGCCGCGGTCGAGATCGGTTGCCAGGCGCCGCCATGCTTCCTGCCGCAGCGCCAGCGGGCACATGACCGAATCGATGCCGATAAGCGAAACTCCGCGCAGGATGAACGGCGCCACCGTGGTCGGCAGATCCATGCCCCCGGCAAGTCCGCACGCCGCCACCGCGCCCCCATAGCGGGTCATCGACAGCACGTTGGCGAGCGTCGTCGAGCCGACCGCGTCGATGCCGCCGGCCCAGCGCTCCTTGGCGAGCGCGCGCGGCGCGCCGGTCAATTCCTTGCGCTCGATGATCTCGGCCGCGCCCAGTCCTTTGAGGTAGTCGGCTTCGGCCGGACGGCCGGTCGCCGCGACGACCGTAAAGCCTAGCTTGGCCAACAGCGCGATTGCCACCGAACCCACGCCGCCCGCCGCACCGGTTACCACCATGCTGCCGCGCGCCGGAACAATTCCGGCGCGCTCGATTGCCATCACCGACAGCATCGCGGTGTAACCGGCGGTGCCGATCGCCATCGCGTCGCGCGCGCTTATGCCCGCCGGCAGACGAACCAGCCAGTCGCCTTTGACCCGCGCCTTGTACGCGTAAGCGCCGAGGTGGGTCTCGCCCAGGCCCCAGCCATTGACGATCACCTTGTCGCCGGCCTTCCAGGCCGGATGGGTGGACGACTCCACCGTGCCGGCGAAGTCGATGCCGGCGATCATCGGGAAGCGCCGCACCACCGGCGACTTGCCGGTGAGCGCAAGGCCGTCCTTGTAGTTGAGCGTGGAATATTCGACCGCGACGGTGACGTCGCCGTCCATCAGATCCTTCTCGTCAAAATCGGTGAGGGAGACGGTCTGACCGCTTTCCGCCTTGTCGACGACGATGGCTTTGAAGGTTGACATCACTGCCTCATCAAGCCGGCACCGCCGCGAGGCGCGCCATCGGCCGCTCCACGATCGGCAGGTTGATCACCGCCGAAACGATGCCGAGTGCAATCGCCAGCCACCAAACGGTGTTGTAGGAACCGGTGCGGTCGAAAACGATGCCGCCGAGCCAGACACCGAGAAAACCGCCGACCTGATGGCTGAAGAAGGCGAGCCCCGAAAGCGTCGCCAGCCATTGCGTGCCGAACATGACGACGATGATGCCGTTGGTCGGCGGTACGGTTGAAAGCCACATCAGTCCCATGGTGGCGCCAAACGCGATGCACGTAAACGGTGTGACCGGGAACCAGATAAAGGCAAGGATTGCCACGGCGCGGAACAAATAAATGAATGAGAGCAGGTAGCGTTTCGGCATCCGGTCGCCGAGCCAGCCGGATGCAAGCGAACCGATGATATTGAACAGTCCAATCGCAGCGATCGTCCAGCCGCCGATCGTCGCCGAAAGGCCGCGGTCGACCAGATAGGCGGGAAGGTGGACGGTGATGAACTGGAGCTGGAAGCCACAGGTGAAGAAGCCGAGGACGAGCAGCACGTAGGAACGCTGGCTGAACGCTTCGCCGAGCGCTTGCCGGAGCGACTGCGACGCGATCTGTGCCGTGGTCGGACCGCCGGGAGCTGCCTTCGGCGTCGCCAGGGCCAGCGAGAGCGGCAGCACCGCCATCACACTGAAAGCAAAAATCAGAAGCGTTTGCTGCCAGCCGAACTGATCCATCAGCAGCACCGCGACCGGCGAATAGAGGAATTGGCCGAACGAGCCCGCCGCGGTACCGGCACCGAACGCGGTCGATCGCCAACGCGGCGGCAACAGTTTGCCGAACGCGGCAAGAATGACCATGAAAGATGAGCCGGAGAGGCCAAAGCCCATAAGCACACCGGCCGAGAGATCGAGCATCGGAGCGCTGGCCGAGTAGGACATCAGCGCGAGGCCAAGCGCGTAGAGGATGGCGCCGACACAAAGCACGCGAGGGGCGCCGAAACGGTCGGCGAGAATGCCGGCAAGCGGCTGACCCGCACCCCACAGCAGATTCTGAATCGCCAGCGCAAAGGCGAAAACGTCGCGGCCCCAGTGATTGGCATTCGACATCGGCGTGAGGAAAAAACCGAGCGTCGAGCGCGGTCCGAACGCAAGCAGCGAAATCAGGCAACCGAAGCCGACAATAACCAGCGGTGTTCGCCAGCCGGACGGCTTTGCGGCACTTGCCGCAACGCCTCGACTTGAAAGTTTGTTGAGCATGGGTGCCGGCAACGGTCGTTATTGCAATGCGGCACCATAAGCCGTGAACGCCGATCGCCCAAACAAAACTTCGCCGCGGCGATACGGGCGCATGGCTGACCCGCCGCCGCCGCGCAAGCCTTTAGAGTTTGGCGGTTTGTGTTGCCTTGGCGGCAGGCGCGGGCGAAATCGCCGCTTGCGGGCCCTTGACGCTATCCTTCGTCGAAGCAGCAGGTTCCTTGGCCGCTGCCGGATTTTCCGTCGTCGCGGCGGGCGGGCGGACTATTGCCGCAGCATCGCCGATCCAGGCCGGCACATCCGGACCGTCCGCCCAGGCGCGCGGCCGGTAAAAAGTGTGGACGCCAAGGCTGTACATCTTCTTCATTTCGTGGACCCAGCTCGGGTGCACCCAGTAGGCGTGATAATGGGTGGCGTGACCGACATCGGCGAGCCAGATTTTGCCGTCGAGCGTGTCTTTGGCGATCTGCTTGGCTTGCGTCCACATATCGGGCTCGTCGATGCGGCTTAGATCTTTGCCTTCGCAGGCGAAGGTGAACTGGCAGGCGAGGTGGCGATTGGCGTTTTGATAAACCACGCCGCACACGTCGTTCGGATAGAAGCCGGAGAAAACCCGGTTCATCACGACTTGCGCGACCGCCTCTTGTCCCTTCATCGGTTCGCCACGTGCTTCGAAATACACGGCGTCCGCGAGGCACTTCTCGGCTTTGGCGCGCGGCTTGCCGGCAAGACCGAGCCGTTCGGCCGGGTTTTGCGGCGGGCTGTCCTTGCCGGCGCGGCTCTCGCCGCCGATGCCGGTTTCGGCGGACCCGTCCAGCGCCGACAGCTTGATGTCGGGATCGACCGCGGCCGGCGATACCAGGATCGGCTCGGCGCCAGGCGCCCATTGTTCCAGCCCGTTGCGCGTACCGGCGGTACCGACGCCAAAATATAATTGTGTACTGCGTTCAGCCGGATCTTCATCGAGGAAGGACAGCGAAGCAAACGCCGATGCCCCCGCTTCGCTTTGATCGTTGTCACCGGCGGCCGCGATTTCCGGCGGCCGGTCGGCAAGCGCCGCGTCGTCTTCGGCATCCACGTTGGCATCAACCGCCGCCGCGCCATCGCCAGGCTGCCGCGCATTCGGCAACGAGCCGAAAGCTTCATCGGCAGCAGCGAATGGCAACGGCGCGGATGGAATTTTGATCCGCTCGGCGCTCTTGGGCCGCGAAATTGTAATCGGCACCGCCGGATTCGGAGACCGCGACCACGGCGCACTGACCGGCTGCAACTCCGGCGCACTTTGCGGATCGCCGGCAGCCGGAGCGGCCTGCGGAACCGGCAAGCGGTCGCCTTTGAGGCGGCGATTGATCGCCGGATATTCGACATGCAGCGCGGCGCGCGCCATCGGCGGCTCGTCGGCCGTCCACACTTTCACATCAAGCGCGCGGGGATCGAAATTCACCAGCTGTGCGGCGAATTCCGGAGTTGTCGTCCCGATCGGACGCGAGAAACGGAATGTCGCGGCGTGAATAGTCCCGAACGGCGAAGCGATGAGATGATGGTGCGATTGTTCCGACACACCAGGCTGGCGCGCCAGGAATGTCGAGAGGTCCTGGAAGCCGGTCGCCGTCGGCGCAAATGCTACGCAGAACGCGCTGAACCAGAACGGACCCGATAGCGCGGCCAACTGCCGCATACGCAACGCTACCATCACCCTCACGCGACCGCCGAAACGCGACGCTTCCCGTCATTACGCAAACACTGACGCAGTGGCGCGAATGCGACACATTCGAATATTGTCGGGTTAACGTTGCGGACGCGTTAATCGGCCGAAACTGCGCGCCCTTCGGACGCGCGGCGCGCGGACCGGCAAGCAAGTCAGCAAACTCTCAGTCGTCTGGCGTTTGGTTCCGCCGCCGCGGTGCGCTTTGGTCGCTTTTTATTAACCATGAAGACATCGCGCTCACGCTTACGCGGTCGAACTTGCCGGCTTGCCCAAGGCCGCCTGCGCGGCGGCGAGCCGCGCGATCGGCACGCGGAACGGCGAGCATGACACGTAGTCGAGCTTGACCTCATGGCAGAACGCGACCGAAGCCGGATCGCCACCGTGCTCGCCGCAAATGCCGAGCTTGATGTTCGGCCGCGTCTTGCGCCCACGCTCGGTCGCGATCCGCACCAATTCGCCGACGCCCTCGCGATCGATCGAGACGAACGGATCGGCCGGGAGGATACCCTTGGCGGTGTAAATACCGAGAAAGCTTGCCGCATCGTCACGGCTGATGCCAAAGGCGGTCTGCGTCAGGTCGTTGGTGCCGAAGGAAAAGAACTCGGCCGTCTGCGCGATCTCGTCCGCCTTGAGCGCCGCGCGCGGCAATTCGATCATGGTGCCGACCTGATATTTGACCGAAGCCCCGGTCTCGGCGGCGACGGTCTTGGCCGTAGCGTCGATGTGCTCTTTCACCAAATCGAGCTCGGCTTTGCTGGCGATCAGCGGCACCATGATTTCAGGCACGACCGGCTTTTTGGTCGCACGGCTGGCTTCAATCGCCGCTTCGAAAATGGCGCGCGCCTGCATTTCCGCGATTTCCGGATAGGCGATGGCAAGGCGGCAGCCGCGGAAGCCGAGCATTGGATTAAATTCGTGTAATTCTCTTGCCCGATCGGCGAGCTTTTTCGGGTCGGCCCCCATCGCCCGCGCCACCTCGGCAATATCTTCCTCGGTGTGCGGCAGGAATTCGTGCAACGGCGGATCGAGCAGACGGATGGTAACCGGCAGCGAGCCCATGGTCTTGAACAGTTCGACGAAGTCGGCGCGCTGCATCGGCAATAGCTTGGCGAGCGCTGTACGACGGGCGTCTTCATCTTCGGCCAGGATCATTTCGCGCACGGCGCGGATGCGATCCTCCTCGAAGAACATATGCTCGGTGCGGCACAGCCCGATGCCTTCGGCGCCGAATTTGACGGCGGCGCGGGCGTCGGCGGGCGTATCGGCGTTGGCGCGCACCTTCAGCTTGCGCGCGGAGTCCGCCCACTTCATCAGCGTGCCAAACTCTCCGGCCATTTCCGGCTCGCGCATCGGCACTTTGCCGACCAGCACCTGGCCGGTGGAGCCGTCGATCGTGATCGTCTCGCCTTTTTTCATGCTGACGCCGCTGGCCGTCATGGTCTGCGCGCGGTAATCGACCCGCAGCACGCCGGCGCCTGCGACGCACGGCTTGCCCATGCCGCGCGCGACGACGGCGGCGTGTGAAGTCATGCCGCCGCGCGTGGTCAGAATTCCTTCGGCGGCGTGCATGCCGTGGATGTCCTCGGGCGAGGTCTCGACCCGCACCAGAATGACCTTGTGGCCCTGGCTTCGCAGCAATTCGGCTTCTTCCGACGAGAACACGATCTCACCGCACGCGGCGCCCGGCGAAGCTGGCAGGCCGGTCGCGATCACGTTGCGCTTCGCATCCGGATCGATGGTCGGGTGCAGGAGTTGGTCGAGCGCGGCCGGATCGATGCGCATCACCGCTTCTTGCCGGCTGATAAATTTCTCGTTCGCCAGATCGACGGCAATGCGCAGCGCGGCCTTGGCGGTGCGTTTGCCGTTGCGCGTTTGCAGCATCCAGAGCTTGCCCTGCTCGACCGTGAATTCGAGGTCCTGCATGTCGCGGTAATGCTTTTCCAGCGCGGCATTGATGCGCTTGAGCTCGGCAAAGGCTGCCGGCAGAGCCGCCTCCATCGACGGTTTGTCGGAACCAGCTTTCTTGCGCGCCTGCTCGGTGATCTCCTGCGGCGTGCGGATGCCGGCGACGACATCCTCGCCCTGAGCATTGATGAGAAATTCGCCGTAGAGCTTTTTTTCGCCGGTCGAGGGATTGCGGGTGAACGCAACCCCGGTCGCCGACGTCGCGCCCATATTACCAAACACCATGGCCTGCACATTGACCGCGGTGCCCCAGCTTTCCGGAATTGCATGCAGGCGGCGATAGGTATTGGCGCGCTGATTCATCCACGAACCGAACACTGCGCCGATCGCGCCCCACAATTGCGCACGCGGATCCTGCGGAAACGGCTTGCCGGTTTCCTGCTCAGCCCGTTGCTTGAATTGCCCGACCAGTTCCTCCCAGTCGCCCGCCTCGAGGTCGGTATCGAGCGCCTGCCCATGGCGCTCCTTATGTTCGTCGAGGAGTTCCTCGAAGTGATGATGCGCGATGCCGAGCACCACGTCGGAATACATGGTGATGAAACGCCGATAGCTGTCGAAGGCGAACCGCCGGTCGCCGGATCGCTCCGCCAATGCCGCGACCGTCACGTCGTTGAGCCCGAGATTGAGCACGGTGTCCATCATGCCGGGCATGGAAGCGCGTGCGCCCGAGCGCACCGAGACGAGTAGCGGATTTTTCGCGTCGCCGAATGTCTTGCCGGTGATGCGGCCGACCGCAGTGAGCGCGGCGTCGACTTGAGCGCGCAGGTCTTTCGGATAGGTTTTGCCGTTGGCGTAGAAGTAGGTGCAGACTTCGGTGGTGATGGTGAAACCGGGCGGCACCGGCAGCCCGAGTTGCGCCATCTCGGCAAGCCCCGCCCCTTTGCCGCCGAGGAGATTGCGCATGCCGGCGCGACCTTCGGCTTTGTCCCCGCCGAAGGCATAGACCCATTTGCCCTTCTTGCCCGTCGCCGCGGTCTTTAGCGCCGTCGCCGCGGTCTTGGGCGCCTTCGCCGGCTTGGATCGTTTCACCGGCTGACGGAGGATTTTCGAGCGCGATTTCGCCATAGGCTGTTGTTTGCGATCTTTCGTTTGCGTTGTGAGGTGCTTTCTTAATGCAGATGCCGGCGCCGATTGCAACGCCGGCATGGCTGACGAGCGCAAACTCAATGCCACATGACCCAGTGATGCACGGCGTTGAGCTCCACGAGGCCGACGAAGATCAAATAGATCGCGACGATGTAGTTCAAGAGCCGCGGAACGATGAGAATGAGCAGGCCGGCGATGATGGCGACAATTGGCGTGATATGGGCGGCGGTGACGACCATGGTTTTACCTCATGTTTTGGGGTGAGATCGGATGGGGCTAATCGGACAGGTAGGTAAACCGGCAAGCCCGGCGGGACGATAACGCCTGAAATCGCGTTCGGTTCTAGCAGATTGTCTGAGATTCGGAATGTCGTTCCGGGACCGAGCCAACGAGTGGCCCGAAATAACGAAAGCAATCACCCTTCAATCTTGGAGAAATCGGCGACGGCGCGCGTCGCGACGCGGATTTCGTTGAGGAGCTTGAGCCGGTTTTCGCGCAGCGTCTTGTCCTCGACGTTGACCGTTACCTTTTCGAAGAAAGCATCGACATGCGGGCGAAGCTTGGCCATCGCGCGCATGGCGGCTTCGAAATCTTCCTTGCCGATGGCGTGCGCCGCGTCGGCTTTGGCCACCTCAATCGCCCCCGCCAGCGCCTTTTCCTCAGGCTGTCGGTAAAGCTTCG
>DATKRE010000157.1:0-2235 GCA_035532335.1 Xanthobacteraceae bacterium
GCGCCCGAGCGGCGGATCAGGCTCTGGGCGTCCGGCAACATGATCGGATCGTCCCATTGGCCCTGCACCACGAACGGCAGGTCGAACTCGTTGGCGGTTTCGCTGGAGACGAGCGTCGCGACCCCTTTGAGATCGAGGTCACGCGTCGGCACCGAGACCTGGCCGCCGATCGCGACGCGCACCGCCGGTCCGGTCATATGCATGTCTTCAACCGACACCTCGCCGTGGTCGATCTTGACGGCGAGCGCCACCTGATCGAACGGCGTGCGGCCGGACCGGAAGTCGCCGTTGCCCGACAATGGACGGCGTTCGAGCCGGCGCAGTAACTGCTCGACGTCGAGGCCGGCGAGCGCGCCGTTATGGGCGGTCAGGTTCGCGGTTCCGGCGAGCGTATCGGTCACCGCCAGCACGGAAGCACCCGAGCCCTCCAAATTGACCGACAGCGTGCCGCGGCCTTCGAGCCGGCGGATGCCGAACAATTGGCCGAGGCAGCTTGCCAGATCGACATCGGCGAATTGCAGATGCGAAGTGACTGCAGCGCCGCCGTTGACACTGGCGAGGCTGAGCGAACCGCGGGCGGTGCCGCCGAAGGCTTGCGATTCCCCGATCGTGACGTCGAGCTTGCCGTTGCGCATGGTGGTGGCGACGGCGGTGCGGCCGAGTTTCGCGCCGCCCACTTTGACGTTGGCGGCCGAGAGCCGAAGGTCGAGGTCGAAGTTCGCCAGTCCGTCGAGCGAAATCGGCAATTGATCCCAGTTGTGGTCGTTTGCCGCCAGGATATGCACGCCCGATACGTAAGGCGTTAGATCGAGCGCATCGGCCGCGAGCGTGCCCTGCACGGAGTGGTGATCGGTCGAGAGTGTGATGACTCCTTCGGCGACGTTGCCGTCGAGTTCGACGTTGACGCTGGACAAGGACACCACGCCGTTGGTGATGCCGCTATGCGCGCGCAGTGCGAATCGCCCGAAGCCGCCGAAAGGCAACTGACCGATGGCGCTCCACAGCATGGCATCGCGCAGCGAGGGAGATTCCACGCTCAGCGTGCCGTCGATGCGCATTGTCGGTCGGGCGCTCATCGCGCCGTCAAACGCCGCTTTCAGCAGCGCGCCGGAGAGCCGCACCTTGATGCCCGAGTGCTCGCCGCTCAGCGCGGAGAGAAAATCGCCGAGCGTAAAGCTCGCTTCGATCGGCTGGTTGCGCCAGACGAAGCGACCATTGGCGCCGAAGCTGCGCGAGATCGACGGCCAGGCGAGCTGAAAATCCAGGTTGGCCAGCCGGTCGATGACTTCCTTGCCGTCGTATTGCTTGTGGATCGTGACGGTGCCGTCCTGGATGCCGATTTCCGAGAATGACGTATTTCGCTCGGGGTCGGGCCGCAACGCCTCTGCCAGCGAGCGGATCAGTCCGGCCCAGTTGGTTTCGCCGCTGGGCAGGAACCGCACCGCGATCGCCGGCCGCACCAGCGTTAAATCGGCGATTTCGATCCGCCCGGCCAGCAGCGGAAAATACCGCAAATGCGCGGTCAATTCGTCGGCGACGATGGCCGGCTCACCTTTGCCGTCATCGCCCAGCAATACGTTGTGAAAGGTGACGGTGCCGGACGGGAACAGCGAAATCGAGACGTCGCCGCGCAAAATCGGGTCGAGCCCGGTGACCGCGTGGATTTCCTTGATAACCGCGTTGCGCACGGACGCGGCAGGCATGAAGAACGAGAAGCCAACCAGCGTGATGACAATCGCCGCCACCAAGGCGGCGACGGCAATCGCAAGGCGTTTTAAGCCGGTGGCGGCGGTCACGTGTGGGTTCCGATATTTGCTAATGCCGCTCGACTATACGGTGCGGCAGGGTGGCAGAAAACATGGCGATAATCTATGTCGCTTTCGTGGCCGGCCATGCTCGCAAATGGTTGGTTCAAAATGACAATTCTGAGCCTGCCGCGGCCGGCCTAGTAGCCCGATTCTAACATTCGCATCCGCTTTCGGCACCCTCTCATGCGAATGTTAGAATCAAAAGGACCACTAGCAAATATGAGTCTTAGTGGAGCTTTGGATTTGACATTCGCTTCACGAACCTGCCGCTAGTGGTCCGATTCTAACATTCGCTTCCGTATTCGGCAGCTTCTCATGCGAATGTTAGAATCAAAAGGACCACTAGCAAATATGAGTCTTAGTGGAGCTTTGGATTTGACATTCGCTTCACGAGGCTGCCGCTAGGTGGGTAGCGAATGTTAAATCC
>DATKRE010000158.1:0-2290 GCA_035532335.1 Xanthobacteraceae bacterium
CGCCTCGCGCCGAGCGCCTCAGGGTGACGAGAATTCAAAACACATCGCACCCCGGCAGCCCGCACGAGATCAGCTTGTGCGAGGGGAAGTTGGTGATGATCTCGCAGCCGTCCTTGGTGACGACGACTTCCTCCTCGATGCGGGCGGCGCCGGAGCCATCCTCGGCGCCTTTCCAGGTCTCGAGCGCGAACACCATGCCTTCTTTCAGCGGCGTGTTTTGTCCGGTGTAGCGCTTGGAGATGATCGGCCGCTCCCACAGCGACAGGCCGACGCCGTGGCCGTATTGCAGCAGGAATGCTTCGGCTTCGTCGCGGTAGCCGAATTCCTGCGCGTCCGGCCACACCTGCGCCACCTGGTCGGGCGTAATGCCGGGGCGGATCATGTCGATCGAGGCGGAAATCCATTTCGACGCGGTCTCGTAGGCGTCGATCTGATGTTTGTTCGGCTCGCCGCAAATGAACGTCCGGTAGTAGCAGGTACGGTAGCCGTTGAACGAATGCATGATGTCGAGGAACACCATGTCGCCCGGTTGAATCAGCCGGTCGGAGAAGGTGTGCGAATGCGGCCGGCCGCGCTGGCCCGACACCGAGTTGACGCACTCGACCCGCTCCGAGCCCATCCGGAACAGCCGGTCGTTGGCGATGGCGACGAGCTCGTTCTCGCGGGTGCCGGGGCGAATGGCGCGGGCGATATCGACGTAAGTGGCGTCGACCATGGCGCAGGCCATCTTCAACAGCTCGATCTCGTCCGGCGTCTTGACCTCGCGCGCGTCGAGCATCGCCTGCTGGCCGTCGACCACCTCGATGCCTTCCTTTTCCAGCGCGCGCAGCATCGGCAATTCCATCAGATCGATGCCGATCGGTTCCTTGTCGATGCCGAGCTTCATCAGCACTTTCTTGATCTGCTTGGCGAAGTCGCCCTGGATATTCAATTGCGGCGGCAACCCGCCCTGCATGGTGGAAATCGGCGCGGCTACATTGTCGGCGATCCACGGCGAGGAGATGCGTTTCGCCGGCGGCGCCGGGTCCCACAGCATCGGCTCGCCGACCACCGGGCAGAGCGCGTAGCGCATGAACTTGTCGCGCGCCCATTCGCCGATATGGGTGCCGGTGATGTAGCGGATATTGTCGAAGTTGAACGCCAATACGGCGCCGAGCCCGGCGTGGCGAATCGCTTCCTGCGCGCGCTTGACGCGTTCCTTGTGCAGGCGGCCGTAATCGATGCCCTGCTCCCAGTCCTTGGCCATCATGCCCCAGGAGGCGGTCGCTTGCTTGCGGTTGTATCTCATCGGCGTTTCCTCATCGTCTTGCGGCGACCGCGCGCGGCTTCCGCGATTGGCGAAAATTCCCGGCGGGCTTGTTGTATAAGACAATTAGCGCATGGCGCGGCTTGCGCAAACGGGGTTTTTCAAGCCAATAGGCGTGCGACAACGGGCATGTGAAACGGACAGAGCGAGTGGGCAGGAAACAACCATGACGATTGCTGTAGTGGGTGCGACCGGAAATACCGGCCGGGCGGTAGTGAAAGAGCTGCACGCGCTGGGGCAAACCCCGGTGTGCGTGGTACGCAACGCCGACAAGGCGCGCGAAGTGCTGGGCGCGGACGCAAAAACCGTGGTCGCCGAACTTGCGGACAAGGCGGCGCTGGCGAAGGCGCTGGCCGGTGTGACCACCGTATTCGTGGTCACCGGGCATAATCCCGGCATGGCCGAACAGCAGAACAACGTGCTCGAAGCCGCGCTCAAGGCGGGCGCCAGACATCTTGTGCGCGTCTCCGGCGGCGCATCGGTCGCGCGGGTGGATTCCGAATCCGAAGTCGGCCGCGGTCACGCCGCCATCGAGCAGCAGCTCAAGGAGAGCAACATCAAGTGGACGATCCTGCGTCCCGGCCTGTTCATGCAGAACCTGCTCGGCCAGGCGGCGACGATCAAATCCGACGGCAAGATCGTCATGCCGTATCCGGCGGATTTTCCGATCGCCTGGACCGACGTGCGCGACACCGGCGCGGTCAGCGCGCACATCTTGGTCAATCCGGCGCCGCACGCGGGGAAGACTTATGCGTTCACCGGCAAGCGCACCACCAACGCCGAGTTCGCTGCAGTGTTCGCCGAGGTGCTCGGCCGGCCGGTCGCTTACGTGCCGGTGACGGTCGAACAGAACCTGGCGGCGATGAAGGCGCGCAACATGCCGGACTGGCTGGTGACCCATCTCGTCACCATCGCGAAAATCGGCAATGCCGGCGGCTTCTCGATCGAGAACACCAAGCCGATCGAGGACATCGTCAAGCGCGC
>DATKRE010000159.1:0-18704 GCA_035532335.1 Xanthobacteraceae bacterium
CGAGCGTAAAGTCGCCGACATCCCGATCGCCCGTCAGGAAAACGTCGTTCGCCGCGAGGCCTTGGCGATGCCCGATGGAGGCTTTGGCGGCGGCAATTTCTTCTCGCGGCTGTTCGGTGGCGGATCGAACCCGACGCCTGCTCCAGCGCCGCAACGCAAGCGCTCGGCGCAACGGACGGAAATCCACTAGTGGAGCGGATTTAACATTCGCTACCCACCTGGCGGCAGACTCGTGAAGCGAATGTCAAATCCAAAGCTCCACTAGGACTCATATTGCTAGTGGTCCTTTTGTTTCTAACATTCGCACGAGAGGGTGCCGAATACGGATGCGAATGTTAGAATCGGACCACTAGCGGCCTGTCGAACGCGCACCCGCCTGCGGTGCGCGTTCGACCGACTGTATTTACCGCCGGCGTTGCGCCCGGGCGCCCAGCAACATCTCGCCAGCACTGTTTTCGGCTTTGAGGTGCGTGGGCGCGGCTGCCCAAAACGCATCGCCGCAGTGTCGCCCGAAAAACACACGCGCGCGCCAAACCTCGGTGGCGATTTCGTGTCGCCGTCGCAGTGTTGATATTCGCCAGACCGTGGGGCATGGTCATGGTTAACGCGATCGCTGGGGGCAGAGGTCGCAGCTAAAAATGCCCGGATAATTGCGGTTTCGCCGGGCTGGCGCCGCCGCGGGATTGGCGCGACATCGCCCCGTTCCACCGGGCACAGCGACGGGTTTGCGGCGGTGGTTGCGTTGGCCCATGCTGGTTGTGCACAAGTCTTTCGGGTGGGATGCGGCGCGCGTTTGCGCTCCCGGGCCTTGTTCCCCGCATTGGCGATTGTCGGCGCACTTTGCGGCTGTTCGGTCGGCCCCGACTACGTCCCTGCGGCGGCCCCCGCTGCGACCGACTTCAAAGAGCTGAAAGGCTGGAAGGTTGCAACGCCGAGCGATCACCTTCCTCGCGGCGACTGGTGGGCGCTTTATCGCGACCCGAAACTCAGTGTTCTGATCAAACAGGTCGAAATCTCCAATCAGACGGTCGCGGCCCAGGCCGCGGCTTACGAGCAAGCGCGCGCACTCATCCGCGAGGCGCAAGCCTCGCTGTTCCCGACTTTGAATGCCAACTACAACGCCACGCGCGGCTATAGCGGGCCGGGATCAGGCGCGGCCGGCGCGGTGGCCAACGCCACACGGTTGGGTACCTATAGTTCAACCTTCGTACCGGGAGTTTCCGCCACCTGGGATCTCGACATCTGGGGCCAGGTCCGCCGCCAAATCGAAAGCAATGCGTCCGCGGCGCAGTCGAGTTTCGCGACACTCGACAACGTCAAGCTCTCGGAACAGGCGCTGCTGGCTACCGCCTACTTCAATTTGCGCGCAGCCGATTCGCTGCTGGATCTCCTGCAACGCACGGCGGTGCAATACCGAAAAACGCTGAACATCGTGCAGAACCAGTTCAACGCCGGATTCTCGGTCACGCGTGGCGACGTCGCCACTGCCCGCGCTCAACTGGAAATCACCGAAGCGCAGGCAAAGAGCGTGGCCGGCACGCGCTCGCAATATGAACACGCCATCGCCATGCTGATCGGCCGGCCGCCGGCGGAACTCGCCATCGGACGTCACCTGCTCGCGGGCAGGAGCCCGAGAATTCCGGTGACTGTGCCTTCCGAATTGCTCGAGCGGCGCCCGGACATTGCCGCCGCCGAACGGACGATGCAGCAGGAAAACGCGCTGATCGGCGTCGCGGTGGCGGCGTACTTCCCGCAAATCAGTTTGTCCGGCGTGCTGTCGTGGGCCGGAACTCACCCGCTGCCGTTCAATATCGCCAACGAGGTCTGGTCGCTCGGCGCGGCCGGCACGCAAGTCCTTTTCAATGGCGGGCTTACCTCCGCGCAAGTCGATGCCGCGCGCGCGGCCTATTGGCAGAGCGTCGCCAATTATAAGCAGACCGTGCTCACTGCTTTTCAGGGGGTCGAGGATCAACTTGCCGCCGTACGCCAGTTAACGCAGGCGCTCGCCAAGCAGCAGAACGCGGTCAAGGACGCCCAGCAAGCCGTCGACGTTTATCTCAATCAGTTCCAGGCCGGAACGATCGCTTTCACCACCGTAGTCACTGCGGAGATCACGCTGTTAGCCGACCAGGAAACCGAGCTGACCTACCGGCAGAGCCTCTTCCTCGCCAGCGTTCTGCTGATCGAGAATCTTGGCGGCGGCTGGGACAACACCCTGCTGCCGACGAAGAAGGAATTGGAGAACGACATTTCATTGCTGCCGCAGCTGCCGCCGAATGGCTCAGGCTTGCGGCTGGAACCGCCGGATACGGCAAGCCATTGATAAATTGTGCTATTATTCTCCGGTCTGGACCGAGACCGACGTGCCGATACGGCCAAATAAGCGAATTTTCATTAGGCGAGCCGTGCTGGCTACCGCTATATATTGACGCCTTGCGGATCAATGATCGAGCAGATGGACGAGCGAACGCGCAGACCCGGCGACGAGATAGCTCCGGAAGTTCATCCGACCGCACCCGCACCCGTTGATGAGCCACGGCCGCTCAGCCGACGAAGCTGGGTCATCGGCGTTATCGTTCTGATCGGTATTTTGCTCGTCGGTTACCTGATTTATCGATCAACCGGCACGGCCCCGACGGCCGGCCGCCGCGTTCAACAGGCGGCCGCGGGCGTGCAACCGGTCGGCGCCGCTACCGTCGGCACCGGCGACATCCGCGTCGTCGTCAATGCCCTCGGCACCGTTACGCCGGTCGCAACGGTGACCGTGCAAACGCAGATCAACGGCCAGCTTCAGCAAGTTGCCTTTAGCGAGGGACAACTGGTCAAGCAGGGCGATTTTCTGGCGCAGGTCGATCCGCGGCCGTATCAGTTGCTGCAAGCGCAATACGAAGGCCAGTTGGCGCACGATCAAGGCCTACTTGCGCAGGCGCGGGTCGATTTGGAGCGCTACCAAAAACTCGCCGAACAGAATTCGATCGCTCGCCAGCAATATGAGGATCAAGTTTATATCGTGCAGCAGTATCAAGGCACAGTGAAACTCGATCAGGCACAGGTCGATCAGCAAAAGCTCAATGTCATCTATTGCCGCATCGTTTCGCCGGTCGCCGGCCGGGTCGGGCTGCGCCTGGTCGATCCGGGCAATTACGTGCAGACCACCACTAGCACCGGTCTCGCTGTCATCACCCAGATGCAGCCGATCACCGTGATCTTTCCGATTCCGGAAGACGACTTGCCGGATATCCTGCCGACGCTCAACTCCGGCGGTACTTTCCAGGTTACGGTTTACGATCGCGCCAACATCAAGCTGTTGGCCATCGGCCGGGTCATTGCACTCGACAGTCAGATCGACACCACCACGGGAACCGTGAAGGTGCGCTCGCAGTTCGAGAATTCCGACAACGCGCTATTTCCGAACCAGTTCGTCAACGCACAACTGCTGGTGAAAACGCTGAGCAACGTGGTCACCGTGCCGACGGCGGCGATCCAGCGTGGCGCGCCCGGCACCTACCTCTACGTCATCAACGACGGTAAAGTCACCGTGCGGACGATCAAGACCGGCCCGAACGACGGGCCGATGACCGCGGTCACCTCGGGCCTTGCCGCCGGCGAGCAGGTGGTGGTGGACGGCACCGATCGTCTGCGCGACGGCGCGCGCGTGTCGGTTCCCGGCGCGGCGCCGGTTGCCGATACTGCGCCGAAGAATTCAAGCGGTACGCAAAATCGGCGCAATAGCGGCAGTCAGTAGGACGGGATCCGGGAAGGCGGAGACTGTTTTCTTCGAAGCGGTCCGGTTCCACTAAAATATCGCGCATTGCATGGGGCCGCGAGCGCGAACTCGGACGCGACATGCGCGACAATGAAACGGTGCGATGAACGTCTCCGAACCATTCATTCTGCGGCCGGTCGGGACAACGCTGCTGATGGCGGCGATCATGCTGTCCGGCCTGGTCGCTTATACGTTCTTGCCGCTTTCCACGCTGCCTGAGGTCGATTATCCGACAATTCAGGTTTCGACCTTCTATCCCGGCGCCAGCCCGGAGGTGATGACGTCGTCGATCACCGCTCCGCTGGAGCGGCAGCTCGGACAAATGCCGGGCTTAAATCAGATGACGTCGGCAAGCTCCGCCGGCGCTTCGATCATTACGCTTCAGTTCAGCCTCGATCTCAGCCTCGACGTAGCCGAACAGGAAGTTCAGGCCGCGATCAACGCGGCCAACAATTTGCTGCCGAGCGATCTGCCGATTCCGCCGGTTTACGCCAAGATCAATCCCGCCGATGCGCCGATCCTGACGCTGGCGGTCACCTCGAAAACGATATCGCTGACCGACCTTGAGGACATGAGCGAAACCCGGCTGGCGCAAAAGATTTCGCAGCTCAACGGCGTCGGACTGGTCAGCATCAGCGGCGGACACCGGCCGGCCGTGCGTGTCCAGTTCAAACCGCAAGCGCTGGCGGCCTACGGGATCAACATCGACGACGTTCGCACCACCATCAGCAATTTCAACGTCAACACGCCGAAGGGAAATTTCGACGGTCCGACCCAGGCCACGACCATCAACGCCAACGACCAGATTGCCGACGCGTCGCAATACGCCAAAACCATCATCGCCTACCGCAATGGCGATCCGGTGCGCCTTTCCGACGTGGCCGACGTCATCGGCGGAACCGAAAACACCAAACTCGGCGCCTGGGCCAACACGACGCCGGCGATCATTCTCAACGTCCAGCGGCAGCCGGGCGCCAACATCATCGAAGTGGTGAATCGGATCACGGCGTTGTTGCCGCAGATCACCTCAACGCTGCCATCGGCCGTCGACGTCGGCGTATTAGCCGATCGGACCGTCACAATTCGCGCATCGGTGGCCGACGTCGAATTCGAACTCGGTCTCGCCGTCGTCCTGGTCGTCATCGTGATCTTTTTCTTCCTTCGCACGATCCCGGGAACCGTCATTCCCAGCCTGTCGGTGCCGGTGTCGTTGGTCGGCACGCTTGGCGCAATGTATCTGCTCGGGTTCAGCCTCGATAACCTGTCGCTGATGGCGCTGACCATCGCCACCGGCTTCGTGGTCGACGACGCCATCGTCATGATCGAGAATATCGCCCGTTACGTCGAAAGCGGTATGGACCCGCTGGCGGCGGCGCTGCGCGGCTCGCAGCAAATCGGCTTCACCATCATATCACTGACGATCTCGCTGCTGGCCGTGCTGATTCCCCTGTTGTTCATGGGCGCAGTCGTCGGCCGACTGTTCCACGAATTCGCCATCACGCTTGCCGTCACCATCGTCATCTCGGCGGTGGTGTCGTTGACGCTGGTGCCGATGATGTGCGCCAAGCTGATCCGCCATCAGCCGGACGCCGAGCGCTCACGCTTCGATTTGCAAGCCGAGCGCGTTTTCAACGCGACCATTGCACTTTATGGCCGCGCGCTGAATTGGGTGCTCGACCGCCAGCCGGTGACCCTGTTGGTCGCTATTCTCACGCTCGCACTGACGCTCATTCTCTACATCCTGATCCCAAAGGGCTTCTTCCCGGTGCAGGACACCGGGATGATCCAGGGCATCTCCGAGGCGTCGCAAAGCATCTCCTACGAGGCTATGGCGAAGCTGCAAAGTCAGCTCGGCGAAGCGATCTTGGGCGATGCCGACGTGGCGAGCCTGAGTTCGTTCGTCGGCGTCGACGGCACCAACAAGACGCAAAACACCGGGCGATTCCTGATCAACCTGAAGCCGCATAATGAGCGCAGTCTTAACGCGACCGAGATCATCCGCCGGATCCAGAAAGAGGTGTCGGATGTCGTCGGTATCGCGCTTTACATGCAGCCGGTCCAGGATTTGACCATCGATTCAACGATCAATCGCGCGCCGTATCATTTCGTACTCGAAGACGCCAATCCGACCGAGTTCAACGAGTGGGTGCCGCGGCTGGTGCAACAACTCGCGCAGTTACCGCAAATCACCGATGTCGGCAGCGATCTGCAACAACAAGGCCTCACGCTGAACATCGTCATCGACCGTGCCACGGCGGCGCGTTTCGGCATCACGCCGGCAACGGTCGACAACGCCCTCTATGACGCATTTGGGCAGCGGATCATTTCCACCATCTACACCCAGTCGAATCAGTATCGCGTCATTCTTGAAGTCGATCCGTCGTTGCAGCGTTCGCTGGACGGCCTGTCGATGATCTACCTGCCTTCCTCGTCGTCATCGACCAACGGGCAAGTGCCGCTGTCGGCGATCGTGCATCTGGAGCAGCACACCGGACCGCTCCTGGTCACACATTATGGCCAGTTGCCGGCCACCACCATTTCCTTCAACACCGCACCGGGCGTTTCGCTTGGCGCCGCGGTCGACGCCATCGACCAGACCGAGAAAAATCTCGGTCTGCCGATCAGTTTCACGACTGCGTTCCAGGGCACCGCCGCAGCGTTTCAATCGTCGCTGGCGAACGAAGTCTTCCTCCTGCTCGCCGCCGTTATCGCGATGTACATCGTGCTCGGCGTTCTCTACGAGAGCTTCATCCATCCGATCACCATTCTGTCGACCCTGCCATCGGCCGGCGTTGGCGCGCTGTTGTCGCTCATGCTGCTGCACTATGACCTCGACGTGATCGCCATCATCGGCATTGTGCTGTTGATCGGCATCGTCAAGAAAAATGCGATCATGATGATCGACTTCGCGCTCGAAGCCGAGCGTGCCGAGGGACTGCCGCCACGTGAGGCGATTTATCAAGCCTGTCTGCTTCGTTTCCGGCCGATCATGATGACGACCATGGCCGCGATTCTCGGGGCGCTGCCGCTGATGCTGGGGACCGGGACCGGTTCCGAGCTGCGCCAACCGCTTGGTATCGCCATCGTCGGTGGTCTGATCGTCAGCCAGATGCTGACGCTGTTCACCACGCCGGTCATTTATCTCTACTTCGATCGGCTGGCGATTCGCCTGACCGGGCGGCGCCCCGCCAATCCATTGGCGCCGCGCGAGCCGGCCGAATGAATATCTCGGCGCCATTTATCTCGCGGCCGGTGGCGACCACGCTCCTGACGCTGGCGATTGCGCTCGGCGGCCTGCTCGGTTTTTCCAGATTGCCGGTGTCACCGCTGCCGCAAGTTGATTTTCCGACTATCTCGGTCAGCGCGACGCTGCCCGGCGCCAGCCCCAACACGGTTTCCACGAGCGTCGCCGAGCCACTGGAACGCCATCTCGGTCAAATCGCCGACGTGACCGAAATGACTTCGCAAAGCGGCATCGGCCAGGCGCGCATCACGCTCCAGTTCGACGTCAGCCGCGACATCGACGGCGCCGCGCGCGATGTGCAAGCCGCGATCAATGCTTCCGCCGCCGATCTTCCGGCCAATCTTCCGAGCAATCCGACCTACCGAAAGGTCAATCCCGCCGACGCGCCCATACTCATTCTCGCGCTGACGTCGAAGACGATGACGCGAGGTCAAATGTACGACGCCGCGAGCAACATCCTGGCGCAGCGGCTCGCGCAGCTCGGCGGCATCGGCAACGTCGTCATCGGCGGCTCGACCCTGCCGGCGGTGCGCGTCGAGCTCAACCCGCAGGCGCTATACAAATACGGCATCGGGCTGGAAGACGTGCGCGCTTCGCTGGCTTCGGCCAACGCCAACAGCCCGAAAGGGACCATCGACGACGGCGACCGCCGCTATCAGATTTACACCAACGACCAGGCCTCGGTGGCGGCCGACTACGTTCCGCTGGTGGTCGCTTACCGCAACGGCGCGGCCGTACGTCTCGCCGACGTCGCGTCGGTGGAAAATTCGGTCCAGGACCTTCGGAATCTCGGCATGTCGAACGGCCAGCCTTCGGTGCTGGTCATCCTGTACCGGCAGCCAAACGCCAACATCATCGAGACCATCGATAACGTCAAAGAAGAATTGCCGCGCCTGGAAGCGGCCATGCCGGCGGACATGAACGTCACGCTCGCGATCGACCGCAGCACCACCATCCGCGCCTCGCTGCACGATACCGAGCTGACGCTGGTGATGGCGGTCATATTGGTGACGATCGTTGTCTTTCTTTTCCTCCGCAATTTCCGGGCAACGCTGATTCCCAGCGTGGCGGTGCCGATCTCGATCTTCGGCACGTTCGGCGCCATGTATCTTATCGGCTACAGCCTCGATCTGCTGTCGCTGATGGCGCTGACCATCAGCACCGGCTTCGTCGTCGACGACGCAATCGTGGTTCTCGAAAATATTTCCCGGCATTTGGAAGAAGGAATGCCGCGCCTCGAAGCCGCGGTGCGCGGGGCGCGCGAAGTCGGATTCACCGTGCTCTCGATGAGTTTGTCCCTGATCGCGGTATTCATTCCGATTTTGTTGATGGGCGGCATTCTCGGCAGGTTGTTCCGCGAATTCACCGTGACGTTGTCGATTGCGATCCTGGTTTCGCTGGCGATCTCGCTTACCACCACGCCGATGATGTGCGCGCTGGTTCTGAAACGACATTCGGCGGATCAGTTAGAGCGGGACCCGAATCTATTCGAGAAGGTCCGCGCCGGTTACGGACGCACGCTTACCGTGGCGCTGCGGCACAGCCGTATCGTGCTGTTTATCTTTTTCGCGATGATCGCGCTGAACGTGGCCCTGTTCGTTATCGTGCCGAAGGGATTTTTCCCGCAGCAGGACACCGGACGGCTGGTCGGTTCGCTGCAAGCGGACCAAAGCATCTCGTTTCAAGCGATGAGCCAGAAGCTGCGGCAAATGATGGAGATCGTGCGACGCGATCCAGCGGTAGAGAACGTCGTCGGTTACACCGGCGTCGGCAGCGGCGGCGGCTATGCGCAGATCAACACCGGCAACGTTTTCGTGTCGTTAAAGCCGCTGTCACAGCGCGTCGGCGTCGACAAGGTCATCGCGCGGTTGCGACCGCAGCTCAATCAAGTTCCCGGCGGGCGCCTTTATCTGGCCGCGGTCCAGGATTTGCGCGCCGGCGGCCGGCAAAGCAATGCCCAATATCAGTTCACGCTACAGTCCGAGAAAGTCGAAGATCTTTATGAGTGGACGCCGAAGCTCGTCGACGCGCTCGAGCACAACAATCCGATCGTGACGGATGTCAGCTCCGACCAGCAGCAACGCGGGCTGGAAACCTATCTCGACATCGACCGCGATACCACGTCGCGGCTGGGCATCAGTCCGCTCCAGATCGACAACACGTTGTACGACGCCTTTGGCCAGCGCCAAGTGTCGGTGATCTACAGCTCGATCAATCAATACCACGTTGTGATGGAAATCGATCCCCGCTACACGCAGTATCCCAATTCGCTGCGCGATGTTTACGTGGCTACCGCCGGCGCCACGGCGCCTGGAACGGCGCTGTCGAATTTGCAACAGAGTCTAATCGCCAAGGCGGCCGGAACCGGCATTGCCCCGGCCCTTCCGCTGCCGTCGGGACGGACGTCGGCGGCGACAGCGAGCGCCAACGCCGCAGCCAACTCCAACAATAATTCGGCGCGCAACGCGAGCACCAATGCATTGGCCAACACCGGCCACGGCTCGACGTCGGCCGGCGCCGCCGTCAGCACGACGCAGGAAACCATGATCCCGCTGGCGGCCGTCAGCCATTATCACCCCGGACACACGCCGTTGTCGGTCAATCACCAGGGATTGTTCGTCGCCGCGACCATGTCGTTCAACTTGCGCGCCGGAAAATCATTGGGTGAAGCCTCGGACGAGATCAACGCGGCAATCACCCGCATCCACATGCCCTCCTCGATCCGCGGCACACTCGCCGGCACGGCGCAATTGTTTCAGCGATCGCTCAGCCAGGAGCCGATCCTGATTCTGACCGCCATCGCCGCCGTCTACATTCTGCTTGGCGTGCTCTACGAGAGCTACATCCACCCGATCACGATTCTATCGACGCTGCCGTCGGCCGGCGTGGGCGCCTTGCTGGCGCTCATGCTGTTCCACGTCGAGTTCGACATTATCGGACTGATCGGCGTGATTCTGCTGATCGGCATCGTCAAGAAGAATGCGATCATGATGATCGACTTCGCTATCGATGCGAGACGATCGCGCCAATTGAACTCCTACGACGCTATTTACGAGGCATGCCTGTTGCGGTTTCGTCCGATCATGATGACGACGTCGGCGGCGATTTTGGGCGCGGTGCCGCTGGCGCTGAGCTTCGGCAACGGCGGCGAGATCAGACGGCCGCTCGGTATCTCGATCGTCGGCGGCCTTATGATCAGCCAATTGCTGACGCTGTACACGACGCCGGTGCTTTATCTTTATCTCGACCGGGCGAGCGGCTGGTGGGAACGCACGCGGCGGCGGATGATGGGCCGGCTGCCCGGACCGTCCGGCGCGCCAGCCGAATAAACCTGAAAGGCGGCGAGGCTTGCTGGGTGAACTGCTCTTGAAAGCACCTTACGGGCCTCAAGATGCTTCAAGAGCATATCGGTGGACGGGAGATCACATTCGTAGTATGCTTTTGAAAGCATCTTAACCACCTTAAGAAGCTCTTGAAAGCAGATGGCGGCCACCAACAGGCTCTTTATTGCCCCGCCCCATCCCGTCGAAAAGGCCCTCAAGGACCTCGGGACGAACCTGCGGACGGCGCGCCTACGCCGCAAAATGACCATCGAGGACGTGGCCACGAGGATCGGCACGGGGCCGCGCGCTGTCATGGAGGCCGAAAAGGGCAAGCCCTCCACCGGCGCTGCCGTCTACTTGGCTTTGCTATGGGCCTACGGCCTGCTCGCGCCCGTCGAAGAATTGGCGGATCCCACGACAGACACGGAGGGGCTCGCGCGCGACTCCGCAAGCGGGCGCGTGCGCGCGCGCAAGAGCGCAGCACTCGACAATGACTTCTAAAAGCCAGGCCACGGAATGCTTCGTTTACATCACCCCGCCGGGGCAGACCGAGGCAGTCACGGCGGCGCGTTTCGTGCTGAGCAAAAGCCGGGACGGGACGCCGCTCGGCAAGTTCGTCTATGGCAAAAGCTACCTTGGCCGGAATGACGCGGTCGAGGTCGACCCAGTCGAACTGAAACTCTCGGCCGAAACATACGAGACAACGCGCCTCCGCGGCTTGTTCGGCGCTTTGCGCGATGCGGCGCCCGACGCCTGGGGGCGGCGGGTTATTGAAAAGCACTCCGGCAAAACGATGCTCGGTGAACTCGACTATCTCCTTGAGTCGCCGGACGACCGCGCCGGCGCACTCAACTTCGGGCTGGGCCAAGAGCCCCCTCCGCCCCGCCGCAAATTCAATAAGACGCTGGAACTGGCGAAGCTGCAAGAAATTGCCGACGCGATCGTGCGCGACGAGATCGGGGTTAAAGGCGAAGACGCTGTTCAGATAGAAGAACTCATGCTGATCGGCACGTCGATGGGCGGCGCGCGGCCCAAGACGGTCGTTGAGGATGACCAAGGGCTTTGGATCGCCAAATTCAACCGCGCGGACGATCGCTGGAATTACGCGAGCGTCGAGCACGCGATGCTCGGACTCGCCAAAAAGTGCGGAATTAGCGCTGCCGAGAGCCGCGTCGTTCGAGTCGGCGGCAAGGATGTGCTGCTTGTGCGCAGATTCGACCGCTTCAAAATCGACAGGGGATACGCGCGCGCGCGCATGATCAGCGGCTTGACGCTTTTGCAGGCCGACGAAAACGAGCGCGACCGCTGGTCGTATATCTCATTGGTGGAAGAAATCCGGCGCCTCGTCGCGAACCCTTCAAGGGATGCGCCGCAGTTGTTCCGGCGCATGTGCTTTAACGCGCTCATCTCGAACATCGACGACCACCCCCGCAACCACGCTTTGATCGCCAAGGATCGCGAGTGGAATTTGTCGCCCGCTTATGACCTCATGCCCTCGCCTGTCATCGCCCAGGAACGCAGGGACCTGGCGATGACCTGCGGCGACAAGGGCCGCTTCGCTTGCGTAAGCAATATCCTGTCGCAACATACGCGCTTCTTGCTCGCCCCGGTCGATGCAAAGACGATCGTCGAGAATATGAGAGGGCAAGTGTTTGCCACCTGGTACGACGTGGTCCGCGCGGAAGGCGGCAGCGAAAAGGACGCGGAAGCGATTAGGGGCGCGTTCGTCTACGAGGGATTCGACGGATAGCTAAACCTGATCCGATTAGATTGAATCGGATCAGGGTCTAGATTCTTCGACGGGGCATGATCTTATCCGAAAACCGGTTTCCACTTTTCGGGATCATGCGCTAGCGGATGCGAATGGGCCGGCGGCTATAGCAACACGGGCTCGCCCAACGCCAATGCGCCGGATGCAACGTGGCGCGCAATTCGAGGATATCGGCGCGGCCCTGGACGATGATCGGAGCCTTATAGCCATCGTCGATTTCGGGGTCGGCCTCCAGAAACGCGACCCGGTTTTCGATGGCGTAGATGGCGGCGTGGGTGGTGCGCCAGTGGTCGCTATGACCATGCCGCCAGGTTTCATGCGCCGACGCTGGCCAAGCACTGAGGACGGCAACCAGCGCCAGCCCCGTCAACACGGCAGCTTTGCACGTCATGGCCTTGCTCCCTTGCGGCGGCGAGATGATAACTGCTGCGGCCGACCAAAAGAAAGGGCGGCGACGCGAGTACACCCGGATTTTGACGCGGCCCTCGACGCCCGGTCGCGCCGCGCTTTCAGCCAGGAGCCAATGACGTATGAGCGACCGCTATTACGAGGATTTTGCCGTCGGAGAGATAAAACGGCCGCGCGGCCGTGTGCGGGTGGAAAAGGACGCCATTATCGCCTTCGCCCAAAAGTTCGACCCACAACCTTTCCATCTGGACGACGAGAGCGGACGCAAGTCGATCTTCGGACGGATGGTGGCGAGCGGCTGGCACACGGCGGCGCTGACCATGAGTCTCGTCGCCGCGAGCGAGTACCGGGCGGTCACCGGCACGATCGGAATGGGTTTTGATGCAATGCTTTGGCCGATCCCAGTTTATCCCGGCGACGAGTTGCGGATCGAAACCGAGGTGCTGGAAATGCGACCGTCGAAGACCCGGCCCGACCGTGGCGTGATGAAGTTTCGGACCCGCACGCTCAATCAAAACGATGAAGTCGTGCAGGAGCTAATTGCCAATGCGATGGTGCCACGCCGGCCGGCTGCAACGGTGAGATAAGCGGCGGCGCCTCGTGCCGAAAGCGCCGGACATGCGCGCACCGGCTGGGAGCGAACCAAGGAACCCGATCAATGCCTGTCGCAGCGCTTTCCGGCTGGACCACCGAACAGAAGCACGTGGTCGCCGCCAGTTTCCTTGGCTGGACGCTCGACGCGTTCGACTTCTTCCTGATGGTGTTCGTTCTCAAGGACATCGCGGCTGAATTTCAGACCGACGTTACCGTCGTCACAATTGCCATTTTGCTGACCTTGGCGACGCGGCCGATCGGAGCGTACCTGTTCGGCCGGGCGGCGGATCGCTGGGGGCGGCGGCCGACGCTGATCGTCGATGTGCTGCTCTATTCCGTCATCGAGTTTGCCTCCGGCTTTGCGCCGAGCCTGACGTCGTTACTGATCTTGCGGGCGATCTACGGGATCGCGATGGGCGGCGAATGGGGCGTCGGCGCATCGCTGACCATGGAATCCGTTCCGGCGCATGCGCGCGGTTTTGTATCGGGGCTGCTGCAGTCCGGTTATCCCGCAGGCTATTTTCTCGCCTCGATCGTCTATGCACTCCTGTTTCAGTATATCGGCTGGCGCGGAATGTTCATGGTCGGTGTCTTGCCGGCGCTGCTGGTGCTTTACATCCGCCGCAACGTCCCGGAATCACCGGCCTGGAAACCGTCACCGACGAATAGCAACACGGCGAAAAGCAACACCTGGATCGTGCTGCAAAAGCACTGGCGGCTCGGCATCTACGCCGTCGTGTTGATGACCGCGTTCAACTTCTTCAGTCACGGCACGCAAGACCTCTATCCCACGTTCCTGCAAGCGCAGCACAAGTTTTCGCCGCATCAGGTCGGCTTGATCGCCGTCATCTATAATATCGGCGCCATCATCGGCGGCATCTCATTCGGCGCGCTGTCCGAGCATTTCGGGCGCCGCCGGATGATCGTTGTAGCCGCAATCCTGTCGCTGATCGTGCTGCCGCTGTGGGCGTTTGCCGCGACCGCCGTCTGGCTCGCGGTCGGCGCATTTCTGATGCAGATGATGGTCCAGGGAGCGTGGGGCGTGGTGCCGGTGCATTTGAATGAATTGTCGCCTGACGACGCGCGCGGCACGTTCCCGGGATTCGTCTATCAGCTCGGCAATCTAATCGCTTCGGTGAACGCCACCCTGCAAGCCGGGATCGCCGCCCATTACGGCGGCAACTATGCTTTTGCGCTGGCGGTGGTGGCCGGCGTGGTAGCGGTGGCGATTGCAATACTGACGGCGTTGGGAACCGAGGCCAAGGGCATGGCGTTCGGAACCGGCCTTCGTCCGAATGGCGGCGCAACAGCTCTGCCTAAAGTCGGCTGACGCGAATCACTATTCCGGTTTATGACTTTGCGCCGACGAGGCCAGATCGGAAGATCGAAATCGTTAGATCAAATAACCGGTCCGTGATGAACGAAAAACCTCAACGTATTATCGAGACAGCGCGCAGCGGCTACGAGCTGTTGAACGATCCGCTGCTCAACAAGGGCACCGCCTTCACCGAGGCCGAACGCGACGAGTTCAATTTGCACGGCCTGCTGCCGCCTTACGTCACCAATCTCGATCTTCAGGTCGACCGGCGGCTCGAGGCCTTTCGCACCATCGACCTAGACCTCTATAAGTATGTGTTCCTGCGCGGCACGCAGGATACCAACGAGACGCTATTCTACGCATTGCTGGCGCGGCACATCGAAGAGATGATGCCGATTGTCTACACGCCGACCGTCGGGCTCGGCTGCCAGCAATTCAGCCGCATCTTCCGCAAACCGCGCGGATTGTTCTTGAGCTTTCCGCTCAAAGACCGCATCGCCGCCATTTTCAGCAATCCGCGCTTCGACGGCATCCAGGCCATCGTCGTCAGCGACGGCGAGCGCATTCTCGGGCTCGGCGATCAGGGCGCCGGCGGCATGGGTATCCCGATCGGCAAACTCTCGCTCTATACCGCATGCGCCGGCCTGCATCCTTCGACCACCTTGCCGATCCTGCTCGACGTCGGCACCGACAATCGCGAGCTGCTGGACGATCCGCTCTATATCGGCTGGCGGCACGAACGCGTGCGCGGCGCCGCCTACGACGATTTCGTCGCAACTTTCGTTGCGGCGGTGCGGGCGCGTTGGCCGCATGTGCTGCTGCATTGGGAAGACTTCGCCATCGGCAACGCCAACCGGCTGCTGGCGCAATATCGCGACCAGCTATGCAGCTTCAACGACGACATTCAGGGAACCGCGGCTATCGGCGTCGGCACGATCTTGAGCGCGATCAACGTCACCGGCGTGCCGCTGGCCGAGCAGCGCGTCGCGGTGGTCGGCGCCGGCTCGGCGGGCACCGGTATCAGCTCGCTTTTGCTGCGCGCCATGATCGAAGCGGGTCTCGCCGAACGCGACGCGCGGGACCGCTTCTATCTTATCGATCGCGACGGCTTGCTGCTCGACGACATGGCCGGGTTGCGATCGTTTCAAGCACCGTTTGCACAAAGCCGCCAGCGGATCGCCGGCTGGAAACTCAAATCCCCCGATCGGGTCGAGCTTGCCGATGTTGCCGCCAACGCCCAGCCGACCGTCCTGATCGGCACGTCCGGACAGGCCAACGCCTTCACCGAAGCGGCCGTGCGTGCGATGGCCGCGCAGATCAGCCGTCCGGTCATTTTTCCGCTCTCGAATCCGACCGAACGATGCGAGGCGACGCCGCAGGATCTCCTCGACTGGACCGACGGCAGGGCCGTGATCGGTACCGGCAGCCCCTTCCCGCCGGTGTTGCGCGACGGCAAGCCGTTTCGCATCGATCAGACCAATAATGCGTACGTGTATCCGGGGATCGGCCTCGGCGTGATCGCGGTCGAGGCACCGCGGATTTCCGACCGAATGTTTCTTGCGGCGGCACGCACGATCGCGGAGATGTCGCCGGCCAAGCGCAACCCGCGCGCCAATCTGTTACCGCCGCTTACCGAATTGCGCGCCGTCTCGCTGCGGGTGGCCATCGCGGTGGCGACGCAAGCCGTCCGCGAAGGCCTGACCGCTGCGATCGCGGAAACCGATATTGCGGCGGCGGTGCAATCACTGATGTGGGAGCCGGCCTACGCGGTCTATCGCCGGCGGGCGCGGCAATAGCGAGCGACGGCCATGAATGAAGGCCAGGCCATCCGAGCGGCTTTGGATCGGCACTGGGCGACCTCAGACGCCAGTGATTTCGAGGCCGAGCACGAGATTTACCACGACGATGCAGTGCTCGATTACCCGCAGTCCGGAGAACGCATCCGCGGCCGGCGCAATATTCAAGCGTCACGCTCTGCGCAGCCGAACAAGAAGCACTTTACGGTGCGGCGCATACTCGGTGCCGGCGACCTATGGGTCACTGAATACGTCCTTACCTACGACGGCGTGCCGTCGTACACGGTGAGTATCATGGAGTTCAGAGACGGCAAGGTTGCCCGCGAGACCCAGTACTTCGGCGATGCCTTCGAGCCGGGGCCCTCGCGCGCGCAATGGGTCGAGCGGATGCGCTGAAATGTTCGCTATGAAACGAGGCCACCAAGTACGCGACGAATTTGATTGCCTTGAATCCTGCCTAATGCCCGGCCATGTGCCGACCGATTTCGGTGAGGTTGGCTTCGCTGGCGCGCGTTTCGTACACGAGCTCGCCGTGGAACATCACCACCAGCCGGTCGGCGAGTTCGAGGAGCTCATCGAGGTCTTCGCTGACCAGCAGTACGGCAGCGCCACGATTGCGCGCCGCCATGATCTCGGCATGGATCTGCGCGACGGCCGCGAAATCAAGACCGAAGCACGGATTGGCGGCGACGAGGATGTCGACCTCGCGGCCCAGTTCGCGCGCCAGCACGGTGCGCTGGACGTTGCCGCCGGACAATTCTCCGACGGCGGTGGCGTCGGAGCGGGTCTTGATCTTGTAAAGCGCGATCTTACGCACCGCCTCTTCATGGAATTTGGCGCGGTTGAGCCACCAGCGCCCGGTGGCGAATGGCTGACGGTCGAACTCGCGGAAAGCCAGATTGTCAGCCACGCTCATGCGCGCAACGCAGGCGTTCTTGAGCGGCTCCTCGGGCAGCACCGAGAGATGATTGTGCCGCATCTGTTCACGGGTAGCGCGATAACGCTCGCCCTCGAGATAGATCGTACCGCTCTCCGCCTCGCGCTGGCCGGCCAACACTTCGATCAGCTGGCGCTGGCCGTTACCCGAAACGCCGGCGACGCCGACGATCTCGCCGCCGCGGATCGTAAGCGAAACATCGCGCACGGCCGGCTGGCCGCCGTCGTCGAGCGCATTGAGCTTCTCGATATTGAGCCGCGGCGCGCCGTATTCGCCGGTACGCGGCGGTTGCACCGTCAGTTCCTCCGCGCCGATCATGGCCCGCGCCATGGCGTCGGGGGTCAATTCCTTGACCGTGCCGTGCCCGGCCAGCTTGCCGCGCCGCAGAATGGTGACCTCGTCGGCGAAAGCCATAACTTCGCGGAATTTGTGGGTGATCATCAGAATCGTCAGTTCGCCGCCGGCCACCATCCCGCGCAACATGCCGAGCACCTCGTCGGCTTCGCCCGGAGTGAGCACGGAGGTCGGTTCGTCGAGGATGAGAAATCGCCGCCGCAGATAAAGCTGTTTGAGGATTTCGCATTTCTGCCGTTCGCCGGCGGAGATGGCCGAGACCTTGGCGTTGAGCGGCACGCGGAACGGCATGCGCGATAGGAATTCTTCCAACAGCTTGCGCTCGCGGGCCCAATCGACCACCGCCGGTACATGATCGCGCGCCAGCACGAAATTTTCCGCCACCGTCATCGCCGGCACCGACGTGAAATGCTGATAGACCATGCCAAGCCCGAAGGCGTGGGCGGCGCGCGGGTTCCCGATGATCTCCTGCCGGTCGTCGATCATCAACTCGCCGTCATCGGCCTGGTAATAGCCCATGATGCATTTGACCAGCGTCGACTTGCCGGCGCCGTTTTCGCCGAGCAGCGCGTGAAACGTGCCCGGTTTTACCTTCAGCGAAACCTGATCGAGCGCCGCAAACTCACCGAAGCGCTTGGTCATATTGATCGCTTCGACGCCGAACGTTTTTTTGGTCGCAGTCGGCGATGGAAGCCCGCCCGGCGGTATCAATTTGGCCATTTCACTCACGCAATGACCTCGATGAATTTTGCCGAATCCGACACGGCACCGAACACGCCGCCCTGCATCTTGGTCATCTTGATGGCGTGGTCGTGGTTGCCTTTATCGGTCGCGCCGCAGCAATCCTCCAGCAGCAGACATTCGAAGCCGCGATCGTTTGCCTCGCGCATGGTGGTGTGGACGCACACATCGGTGGTGATGCCGGTCAGCACGATGTTTTCAATGCCACGCAGTCGCAGCAACAATTCGAGGTCGGTGGCGCAGAATGAACCCTTGCCCGGCTTGTCGATAATCGGCTCGCCCTCGCGCGGGGCAAGCTCGCCGATGATCTCCCAACCCGGCTCGCCGCGCACCAGGATGCGGCCGCAGGGGCCGGGATCGCCGATGCCGGCGCCGATCTGCCGCGAGCGCCAGCGCTTATTGGCGGGCAAGTCAGTCAGATCGGGCCGATGACCTTCGCGGGTGTGAATAAC
>DATKRE010000160.1:0-11892 GCA_035532335.1 Xanthobacteraceae bacterium
GACGCCATCACGTCATAGGCGCCGCCGAACGCCTTGCGCGTAATCACGGTGACGAGCGGCACCGTCGCCTGCGAATAGGCGAACAGAAGTTTCGCGCCATGCTTGATCAGGCCGCCGTATTCCTGCGCGGTGCCCGGCAGGAATCCCGGCACGTCGACGAAAGTCACGATCGGAATGCCGAACGCATCGCAGAACCGCACGAAGCGTGCGGCCTTGCGGCTGGCGTCACTGTCGAGCACGCCGGCGAGCACCATCGGCTGATTGGCGACGAAGCCGGTGGTGCGCCCGGCGATCCGACCGAAGCCGATGATGATGTTGCGCGCGAACGTCTCCGAGACTTCGAAGAAGTCGCCCTCGTCGACGACTTTGAGGATCAGCTCCTTGATGTCGTACGGCTTGTTCGGATTATCCGGCACCAGCGAGTCGAGCGACGGCTCGATCCGGCCGATGTCGTCGAACGACGGCCATTCGGGCGCCCCGGACGAATAATTCGCCGGCAGGAAGTCGAGCAGCCGGCGCATTTGCAACAGACATTCCACGTCGTTGTCGTAGGCGCCATCGGCGATCGAGGATTTGGTTGCGTGCACGGACGCGCCGCCCAGCTCTTCGGCGGTGACGATCTCGTTGGTCACGGTCTTCACCACATCCGGGCCGGTGACGAACATGTAGCTGGTGTCGCGCACCATGAAGATGAAGTCGGTCATCGCCGGCGAATAGACGTCGCCGCCGGCGCACGGTCCCATGATCACCGAAATCTGCGGAATGACGCCCGACGCGATGACGTTGCGCTTGAACACTTCGCCGTAACCGCCGAGCGCGGCGACGCCTTCCTGGATGCGGGCGCCACCGGCATCGAACAGGCCGACGATCGGCGCGCGCGCCTTCATCGCCATGTCTTGAATCTTGATAATCTTTTGCGCGTGCGTCTCCGACAGCGCGCCGCCGAACACGGTGAAATCCTTGGCGAACACGAACACGCTGCGCCCGTTCACCGTGCCCCAGCCGGTGACCACGCCGTCGCCGGCGATCTTGGTCTTTTCCATGCCGAAATCGTTGGAGCGGTGCTCGACGAACATGTCGAACTCCTCGAACGAATTCTTGTCCATCAGGAGCTCGACGCGCTCGCGCGCGGTCAATTTGCCGCGTTTGTGCTGCGCCTCGACGCGGCGCTCGCCGCCGCCGCCGCGGGCGCTTTGCCGGCGTTCTTCGAGCCTGTCGATAATGTCCTTCATGGCCCCACCCTTCGGGCTGGCGCCCAGAGTCGCCTGATAAATGAATAGCAAGGCCGGCGCATGGCGTCACCCGCCGGCCGCATGCTAAGTCGACGCGCGGAAACGGCAGACCGATGCTGATAGAAACGACCCGATTGATCGACGCGGTGGAGCGCCGCCCGAAAACCGCATTCGCGGCCTTCCTCGCGCTGCATGGCGTGGTGTGGACGGCGCTGCCGGCACTGTTTTTCTACAATCTGCCGCTCGATGTGATCGAGGCCATGGTCTACGGCCGCGAATGGCAGCTCGGCTACGACAAGCTGCCGCCGCTGCCGTGGTGGCTTGCGGAAATCGTCTGGCGCGTGTTCGGTACCGACGCTTCGCTGTACGCGTTGTGCCAGGTGATGGTGGTGCTGACCTTGGTCGCGATCTGGGCGACGGCGCGCCCGCTGGTCGGCTCAACCGGCGCGCTCGCCGCCTGCCTGATCGTCGACGGTCTGCACTACCTCTCCATCAGCGCGGTCAAGTTCAACCACAACGTCATCGAGCTGCCGTTCTGGGCGCTGGCCGGCCTGGCGTTTCACGCGGCACTGAAGCGAAACAAATTGCGCGACTGGATTTTGCTTGGCGTCGCGCTCGGCCTCGCCTTCTGGGCGAAATATTTCGTGGCTGTGCTGGTCGTGCCGATGGCGTTGTTTGTGTTGCTCGACCCCGACGCGCGCCGACGCCTCGCCACGCCTGGTCCATGGCTCGCCGCCGCCGTCGCCTTCGCCGTAACCGCGCCGCATCTCGTCTGGCTGGTGCAGAACGATTTTCTGCCGCTGCATTATGTCGAGTCACGCGCCGAGCCGGCGCGCGGCGCGATCGATCATCTGCTGTTTCCGCTGCAATATCTCGGCAGCCAGATCGTCTTTCTCATTCCGGCACTGCTGATCGCCGCGCCGCTATTGTGGCCGGCGCCGAAGCCCGCGGCGGCGGTGGCGGCGCACCCGAACGCCGACGCCTTCGATCGCCGCATCGTTGCGCTGCTCACCTTCGGCCCAGCGCTCACCTTGTTCCTCGCTTCGCTGATCAGCGGCCGCGGCACGCAGTCGACCTGGGGCTATCCGCTCTGGCTGTTCCTCGGGCTGTATATCGTGATGCTGGCGCCGGCGGCGTTCGAGCGGACGCGGCTTGCGCATCTCGGCGCCCACTGGGCGGTGGTGTTCGTCCTTTTCGTCGCCGCCTTCCTCGCCGATTATCTGGTGCTGCCGAATTTCGATCACCGCTATCGCGCCGCTTTCTTTCCCGGCGATGCGCTGTCGGCGGCGGTCACCCAGCGCTTCGAGGCTGTGACCGGAAAAAAACCCGCTTACATCGTCGCGTCGATGTGGGACGGCGGCAACGTCTCGCATTATTCGCCGTGGCGCCCACAGCCGCGGGTGCTGATCGACGGATTGCCGCAGCGGGCGCCGTGGATCGACCTCGCCGATCTGCGGGCCCGCGGCGCGGTCGTGGTCTGGACCGAAAGCGATCCGCGCATGATGCCGATGACACTGACGGCGATCGCAACCGCGGCGCGACCCGGCGCGCCGTTCGATCTGCCGTGGCACCGCGGCGGCGGCGTTACGCACGTCGGCTGGGCGATCCTTCGTCCGCAAGAGAATTAACGGGTCTTGATTTACCGCGCCGCGCCGGGATGCTAGGTTGCCACCGCAATCCAAGTAAGAGCAAAAAATGCCGGGTTATCTGAAACTTGACGCGTTTCGGGCGACACCTTTGGTGCGCGAGCCGTTCCAGCATCTGATCGTGCCGGGTTTCGTCGGTCCGGCCGCGCTTTCGGCCATCAACGCCGATTATCCGAAGATTTCCACCACCGGCAGCTTTCCGGTCGATCAGGTCAGCTTCGGCCCGGCGTTTCAGACGATGCTCGACGATCTGGAAGGCGACGAATTCCGTGCCGCATTCGAGGAAAAGTTCCAACTCGATCTCGAAGGCCGCCCGACGGTGACCACGGTGCGCGGGCGCTGCGACGCGCGCGACGGCAAGATCCATACCGACTCGACCAGCAAGATCATCACCGTGCTGCTTTACATGAACGAGTCGTGGGAAAATGCCGGCGGCCGGCTGCGGCTCCTGCGCTCCGCCGACGACCTTCACAACTTCATCGTCGAAGTGCCGCCGGTCGCAGGCACGCTACTCGCCTTCAAGCGCAGCGACAATTCCTGGCACGGGCATGAGCCGTTTGCCGGCGAGCGCCGCGTCATTCAGTTCAATTGGCTGACCTCGGAGGGCAACCGGCAGATCGCCATGCTGCGCCATCATACCTCCGCGGCGTTCAAGCGCGTGCTGCAAACGCTGCGGCCGGGCCGCGCGTAAGCTGCCGATGGCAAGCGCTACCGACTTGCGCAGCAGGGACTTCCACAGGATTTTGCTGATCAAATTGTCGGCGGTCGGCGACGTCGTTCACACCATCCCGGTGCTGAACAAGCTGCGCGCCCGTTACCCGGCGGCGCAAATCGACTGGCTGGTGACGCCCGCGATCGCCGAACTGTTGCGGCACAATCCGGCAATCAACAACGTGATCGAATTCGCCCGCGAGGAATGGTCGGCGCCGTGGCGGCCGGCCCCGTTCATTGCTTACGCGCGGCTCGCCGCAAAGCTGCGCGCCACCGGCTACGACCTTGTCGTCGACGTGCACGGCCAGTTGCGTACCGCGATCTTCGCCCGCGCGACCGGCGCGCCGGTGCGGATCGGCTTCGACCGGCCGCGGGCCGGCGTCTGGGATGCTTCACCGCGCACCTTCCCGGCGGAAGCGCGGCGACACGCCTGGCAGGGCGCGCGCGAGGGAAGCTGGCTTGCGTATACCCATCATATCCCGGTGCCGACGCTCGATCTGCACGCGGTCGACCGCTATCTCAACGTCGCACCGCTCCTCGGCCTGCCGGACGGCCCGGCGGATTTCTCTTTCCCAATTCCTCAGGCGGCCGATATCGGCGTCGACGCGCTACTACTCCGCCACGGCATTGCCGGCGCCGGCCTCGTCACCATGGCGCCGGGCACGATCTGGGAAACCAAGCATTGGGGCAGCGAAAAATTCGCCGAGGTGGCGCGGCATTTCCTTCGCAACGGCTATGCCGTGGCGCTGATAGGATCGGGGCGCGAGCGCGCCGTGTGCGACGAGGTCGCCCGGCTCGCCCCCGGCGCCGTCGACATCGCCGGCGAAACCAGCCTGACCGAGCTTGCGGCGCTGATCCGCCGTTCGGCGATCTGCGTCACCAACGATTCCGGCCCAATGCATCTCGCCGTCGCGCTCGGCCGGCCGGTGGTCAGCGTGTTCGGTCCGACCGACGCGATCTGGATCGGACCGTACCATCGCGCCGATGCGGTGTTGCAGGCCGGGCTAAAATGCTCGCCGTGCTATCTGCGGCAACTCAGCCGTTGCCCGAACGATCACGCCTGCATGCATCAGGTCGCCGCCGACGCGGTGATCGAACGAGCCGATGCGCTTTTGCGCCAAGGAACCGGCGGCGCGCAGCGCCTCGAAACGCACGTCATTTAATTATCTCTCGTTTCATACCGGCTGCTCGCGGGCGGCAAAAATCGCCAGCCACAGATACGTGCAGAGCAACGTGACTTCGACGAGGACGACGAACAGGCTGCCGCCATAGACCTGCGGGAAAAATGCTTCCACCATCGCCATCGACACGACCGAAGTGAGCCACACCACCGCACCCCAAGGCGCTGCGAGCCACAGCCCGACGGCGGCAACCAGATCGATGACGGCGAAGAAGACGGTGGCGGTCTGCCACGCGACGGTGTGCGCCTCGAAGCCTCCGTCGGCCGCACCGACCATGCCGCACACCGCGGCCCAGTGGTAAAGCCCCTTCGTCATCGACACCGCGGCCATGATGCGCAAGAACAAAACCAGATATTCAGCCCAGGTTCCGACCGCGTCGGTGGCCTTCCTGACGCGCACCGGCTCAAGCAGGTCGCTCGGCCGCGTCGGCCGCCGCTGTGATTGTTCGCTCATGGCAACGCGGGCTTGGCATCCGCGGCAGGCGTAAGTCAACCATGCCGACCCAAGCCCAGTGGCGGCTAGGCGCCGGACGCGGTAAATAGAACCCCTGTCCGCGGAGTACACTGATATGGCGATCAAATTCGGCCGTCCGCTGGAACGGGTCCGTTCCGTTCCCGCCGAGGCGGAAACGTCGGCCAACCCCCTCGATCTGGCCATTCGCCCGCGACGCAATCGTCGCGCCGAATGGTCGCGGCGCATGGTGCGCGAGCATGTGCTGAGCACCGACGATTTGATCTGGCCGCTGTTTGTGGTCGATGGCGCCAATGTGCGTGCGCCGGTTGCCTCGATGCCGGATGTCGAGCGGCTTTCGGTCGATCAGGCGGTGCGCGCGGCCGAGCGCGCCGCCAAGCTCACCATTCCGTGCCTGGCGCTGTTTCCCTACACCGACCCAAGCAAGCGCGACGATGACGGCACCGAGGCGCTCAATGCCGACAACCTCGTCTGCCGGGCAGTTCGCGCCATCAAAAAAGAAGTGCCGGATATCGGGGTGCTCTGCGACGTGGCGCTCGATCCCTATACCAGCCACGGGCACGACGGACTTTTACGCGACGGCGTCATCCTCAATGACGAAACCGTGGCGATATTGGTGCGGCAGGCGGTGATCCAGGCGGAGGCCGGCTGCGACATCATCGCACCGTCCGACATGATGGACGGCCGCGTCGGCGCGATCCGTAGCGGTCTCGACGGAAAAGGCTTCGGCGACGTGCAGATTATGGCGTACGCGGCCAAATACGCGTCGGCGTTCTACGGCCCGTTCCGCGACGCCGTCGGCTCGAACGCGACGCTGACCGGCGACAAAAGCACCTATCAGATGGATCCGGCGAACACCGACGAAGCGTTGCGCGAGGTGGAACTCGACATCGCCGAAGGCGCCGACATGGTGATGGTCAAGCCCGGCCTGCCTTATCTCGATATTCTGGCGCGGGTGAAGGCGACCTTCGGCATGCCCACCTTCGCCTACCAAGTGTCGGGCGAGTATGCGATGATCATGGCCGCCGCGGGGAACGGCTGGCTCGACGGGGATAAAGCGATGACCGAGAGCCTGGTCGCGTTCAAGCGCGCCGGCGCCGACGGCGTGCTGACATACTTCGCGGCCAGGATCGCGGAGAAGCTCAAAAAAGGCGGAGCGTAGCCGCCGGCAAGCGAACGAAGGTGGGGATGTCATGCGTGGGGACGAAGATATCGGCCATTATCTACCGCTGTTGCGCCGTATCATCATCCTGGTGGCGGTGATCACCGCCATTCCGGTGGTGCTGTGGACCATCACGGCGTTCGTGCGCGCCTATGTCGACCCGCCAAAAATGCCGACCTTCCATCAGCTTGCATCAAAGGCCTCGATCAACGAGCCGGCGAGCACGGGCACGAACCAGGAAACCACCGACCGCATGATGGCGGCGGCGGCGCAACAGGCGAAGCTTGCCGATCCGTCAACGGCGACTGACACGCACGGCGATGCGGCTGCGCCGAAGGGACCGCTGCTTGCCGAGCGCACGTCGGAAGCGCCGATGAATGCGCCGCCACCAAATCCACCCGCGCCACCGCCGACTGCGCCGATCGCTACGGTAGCGCCGGCTGTAGCGCCCGCCGCCGTCGCCCTACCCGCACCTGCATCCTCGCCAGGACCAGTCGCAGCAGCGAAGCCGGCCGATCCGTGGCCGCCGATGCCGGGCAGCGCGAAGACCGCCGAACTGCCGATGCCGCCCGCGGCTGCAATGCCGGCGACCGCCGATACGAATGCGCCGAACCGGCAGGTCGCCAATGCGCAACCCGACATCGCCAGCCAACCCGCTGCCGACGAAATGCCGGCGGCTGCGCCGCTCGCCGGTCCGATCCCGCTGCCGAAACGGCGGCCACGCGTGTTAGCCGAAGCACAGGCGGAACTAACGCCGCCGACAAGCGAACCGGCCACTCGCACCGAAGCGCCGACGCGGATGGCCTCGGCTGGACCGATCCCGATGCCGCGGCCGCGGCCCGATGGCGCGCCCGCGAGTACGACGCCGGCGGACTCTTCGAGCGGCGGACCGCTCGACTTCATCACCAACATCTTCGGCGGCAACAAATAAGCAGCGTCAGCCGCTCACCAAATGTATCTGAGCGTGCCGGAACCGCCGTAGCTCTGCGAGCCGGCGGCGAACTCGCCGTCGAATTTCGCCAACAGCTCAATCCAGGGCCGCGCCGCCCAGCATGCGGACCGGGTGGTAGCCGTCGGCGGCCAGCGCGCTGAAGATTTCTTTCGCATGCGCGGCATCGCGCGTTTCCATCGTCACGTCGAGCTTGGCGCCCTTGGCCGGAACGTCGAGGAACAGCCGGTGATGATCGACGCTTAAAATGTTGGCGCCAAACTCGCCGAGGCGGCTGGCGATCTGGCCGAGAATTCCCGGCCGGTCGGGAATGGTGAGCCGGAACGAGACGATGCGATCGTCGCGCTCCAACTCCCGCACCATGATGGAGGCGAGAATGCGCGGATCGATGTTGCCGCCGCACAGGATCAGTCCGACCTTGCGGCCGCGAAAGCGACTCGGCTCAGCCAGCATGGCGGCAAGCCCAGCCGCGCCCGCCCCTTCCGCCATGGTCTTCTGCAATGTCAAAAACGCATTGACGGCACGCTCGATCTGCTGCTCGTCGACCAGCACGATGTCGCTGACGAATTCACGCACGACCGGCAAGGTAAGCTTGCCGACATTCTTCACCGCAATGCCTTCGGCTAACGTCGCGCCGCCGCACGGCAGGCTGCCCTGATGGATCGCGTTCCACATCGACGGATAGAGCGCGCTTTCGACGCCGACGATTTCAATCGACGGCTTTTTCGCTTGTGCGGCGATGGCGCAGCCGGCGATCAGACCGCCGCCGCCGATCGGAATCGCCAGCACGTCGAGGCCCGGGGCCTCCTCCAGCATTTCCAGCGCGATGGTGCCCTGCCCGGCGATGATGCGCGGATCGTCGTAAGGATGCACCCAGACCAGATCCTGTGCAGCCGCGATTGTTTCGGCGCGCGCTTGCGCCTCAGTGATGGTTTCGCCATCAAGCACGACGGCGGCGCCGAGCGCCTCGGTGGCTTTGACTTTCACGAATGGCGTGGTCACCGGCATGACGATGGTTGCCGGAATGCCGAGCCGCCGCGCGTGATAAGCCACCGCCTGCGCATGATTGCCCGCCGACATCGCGATCACGCCGCGGCGGCGCTCCTCGGCGGTGAGTGCGGCGAGCTTCACGCAGGCGCCGCGTTCCTTGAACGAGTTGGTGACTTGCAAGTTTTCGTATTTGACGAAGACCTCGGCTCCGGTCAGCGCCGAAAGCGGCGGCGCCGCTAACAGCGGCGTGCGCAGCACATGTCCGGCCATGCTGCGCCGGGCGGCCTCGATGTCGGCAAGCTTCACCATGAGCGGCTTTTTTTCCTCATTTCCGCCGGCGTTACAATGCAAGAGTCGTTACAATGCAAGAATCGCAAGTCATGCACTTGGCGGCGACGACGTTCATTAACGTCTTTGGCCGATGATTTTCAGGCCCGGCTAGGCCTTAAGGTCTTTAACGGGCCGATATTCTCGGGCAATCTAGCGGATGCCGAGGAACCTCGGCGAGGTGAGCCAGGGGGTCGGCAACGGCCCGAAAGTTCCGTGACCCAGCATTCCCGCGATACTCCGCAATTCTACCTGACCGCGCCGTCGCCCTGCCCGTATCTAGGCGGCAAGGAAGAGCGCAAAGTCTTTACTCACCTGGTCGGCGAGCGGGCGGGCGAGCTCAACAATATCCTGACCCAGGGCGGCTTTCGCCGCAGCCAGTCGATCGCCTATCGGCCGGCTTGCGAAGGCTGCCGCGCCTGTGTCTCGGTGCGGGTGATCGCCGACGAATTTGTGCCGACGCGCAGCATGCGGCGCATCAGCGCGCGTAATGCCGACGTGATCGGCGACATGAAGATCGCGGTTCCAACCTCGGAGCAATACGCGATCTTCCGCGGTTATCTCGATTCGCGGCATCGCGACGGCGGCATGGCCGACATGACCGTGCTCGATTACGCCATGATGGTCGAAGACAGCCATATCGAGACGCGCATCATCGAATATCGGCGGCGCGAGCCGGGGACGTTGACAGCGGGGCGGCGCACAGGCGATCTGATCGCGGTCGCGCTGACCGACGTGCTCGTCGACGGCCTGTCCATGGTCTATTCGTTTTTCGAGCCGGACGAAGCCGGGCGTTCGCTCGGCACCTATATGGTGCTCGATCACATCGCGCGCGCGCAAAGCATGGGTCTTGCTTACGTCTATCTCGGCTATTGGGTGCGCGGCTCGCGCAAGATGGATTACAAGAGCCGTTTCCGGCCGCAAGAGCGGCTCGCACCTGACGGCTGGGCACGGGTGGAATAACGGTGGCGATCCGCACCCAGATAGCGAACCTTGCAATAGCAGCAATGTTCACGGCTGTGCCGGTCGCCAGCAGGTTTGTTCTCCGCCAATTTACCGACGGAGCAGGATTTTTTATGTCGCGATTTCGGATTGACTCATCGCGGCATTCCTCAATCTATTACTCCCGAGTCGGGCGCGAGGGCGTCCAATTCGACTTAAAAGCGTCCTGTTCGTTTCAACCCAGCGTATGGAGGGTATCCTCATGGCTACTGCGACCAATAAAACCCCCGCCAAGAACGGCGTGAACACCGAAGCCTTGATCGCCGCGCGCGAAGCGCTCAGCAAAGCTCCGCAGGCGGCGCAGTTCAAATGGCGCGCGACCAACGAGTGGAAAGACGGCACGTTAAGCCTTTCAACCGTCGAAGGCTATTTCGGCCTCGGCCAGGAACATCGCCACAAAAAAGCGTTCACGTTCGATGCCGATCATCCGGAGGTGTTTGCCGCCGAAGACCGGGGCATCACGCCGGTGGAGTATGTGCTGGTCGGGCTGGCCAGCTGCTTGACCGCCGGCATCGCCGCCGTCGCCCAGCATCGCAACATTCAGTTGCGTTCGGTCAAGGCGACGATCGAAGGCGACATGGATATCCAAGGCATCCTCGGCATCGATAGCGATGTGCGCAATGGCTACAACGGCATCAGAGTATCGTACGACATTGACGCCGACGCCAAGCGTGAGGACATCGAAGCGCTCGTAGCGCAGTCGCAGAAGCGCTCCGCGGTCTACGACATCGTCACCAACCCGACCAACGTGACGGTCGTGGTGAACTGACGTTTTGGAATGAGGTCGCAAGGGAGCGACCGGAAATTCGCACCGTCACCACAGTCATCATCGGGGCCGGCCATGCCGGCCTCGCCATGAGCCGCTGCCTCGCGGATTGCTCGATCGATCATGTCGTTCTCGAGCGCGGCGAGGTCGCGAATTCGTGGCGCACCGAGCGCTGGGATTCGCTGCGGCTACTCACGCCGAACTGGCAGAGCCGGCTGCCGGGCTTTACCTACCGCGGCGACGATCCCGACGGCTACCGCACGTTGCCCGAAGTGGTCGACTTTATCGCCGGTTACGCGAAGACGATCGCAGCGCCGGTGCGGACCCATACGGCAGTAAAGTCGGTACGCAGCACCGAAACGGGATACTTGGTGTGTACCGATCAGGGCGACTGGCGGTGCCGAACGCTGGTGATCGCTTCGGGCGCGTGCAACATCGCCGAAATTCCAGCCTGCGCCGCTCGGGTACCAGCCTCGGTCGCGCAACTCACCGGCCAGCAATACCGCAATCCCGGTCAACTGGCCGACGGTGGCGTGCTGGTTGTCGGCGCTTCGTCGAGCGGCACCCAGATCGCCCATGAAATTCAGCGCTCGGGTCGGCCGGTCACGCTATCGGTCGGCGAGCATATCCGCGCGCCGCGCGTCTACCGCGGCAAAGATCTGGAATGGTGGATGGACGCCACGGGCGTGCTCGACGAGCGTTACGACCAGGTCGACGATATCGGCCGCGCGCGGCGGGTGCCGTCGCTGCAACTTGCCGGCACGCCCGATCGCACGACGCTCGATCTCAACGCACTCTCCACCATCGGCGTCAAGCTCGCCGGCCGGGTCGCCGGCATCACCGACGACGGCAAAGCGCAATTTGCCGGCTCGCTGCGCAATATGTGCGCGCTGTCCGATCTCAAAATGCGTCGACTGTTGGACGCCTTCGATGAGTGGGCGCACGCGCACGGCCTTGATGACGGCGGCGAGCCGCCGCATCGCCTGCCGCCGACCGGCGTCGAGGACTCACCGCCGCTCGGCCTCGACCTCGCCGGCGGCGGAATCAAAAGCATCGTCTGGGCTACCGGCTATCGGCCCGACTATTCCTGGCTTGAGGTGCAGGTACTCGATCGCAAGGGCATGATCCGTCACGATGGCGGGGTGGTCGACGCGCCGGGCCTTTACCTGATGGGTGCCGTGTTCCTGCGCCGGCGCAAATCCACCCTGATCGACGGCGCCGGCGACGACGCGCGCGAGCTTTCCGCGCATCTGGCATCGTATCTCGACGGTGCCGTCACGAGGATCACCGGTTGATGCTGGCTTTTAGCTTTAGCCGCTAGTGGAGCGGATTTGACATTCGCTACCCACCTGGCGGCAAACTCGAGAAGCGAATGTCAAATCCAAAGCTCCACTAAGCCGCAAATTTGCTAGTGGTCCTTTTGATTCTAACATTCGCATGAGAGGGTGCCGAATA
>DATKRE010000161.1:0-5428 GCA_035532335.1 Xanthobacteraceae bacterium
AACATTCGCATCCGTATTCGGCAGCTTCTCATGCGAATGTTAGAATCAAAAGGACCACTAGCAAATATGAGTCTTAGTGGAGCTTTGGATTTGACATTCGCTTCACGAGTCTGCCGCCAGGTGGGTAGCGAATGTTAAATCGACACCACTAGCAGCCGTCCGTTTTCTTATTTGCGGCGCCGGCGTTGCTGGCCAAGGCCCATTTGCTTGGCGAGCTGTGATCGCGCCGCCGCATAGTTCGGCGCCACCATCGGATAATCGGGCGGCAGTCCCCATTTCTCGCGGTAACGTTCCGGCGTCATGTCGTACTGGGAACGCAAATGGCGCTTGAGCGATTTGAACTTCTTACCGTCCTCAAGGCACACAATATGTTCGGGAGTAATCGAGCGTTTGACAGGTACCGCCGGCTTGATCGTTTCGGCCGGCGCCGCAGCAGCGCCATTCGAAACCCGCATCAAGGCGGCATACACCTGACCGATCAAGCTCGGTATTTCCGCGCTTGAAATCGTGTTGTTACTTACATAGGCGGAGACAATGTTGGCGGTCAGTTGAATGTAGCTACTGCTCTCACTTGCATTCTCAGCCATGTCAGGCCTGATTTCTAAGAGAACTTGCCGTCGCCCCCGCGCCGGATCATCCCCGCCTGCGTAATGCAAATACAAGCAGCTAGGAATTATTCTAAACATATAACATTTCAACGTTAAGGGCAATAAAGCGGCAGCGCTTCGGCGCGACTATCCAAGAATTTCTGCTCTCCAATAGTTGAGCGTTGCTACCTCTAAGAAACGCGGCGGGTCTGAATGTGGGAATCGTCGGAAATCGCTAGTGGAGCGGATTTGACATTCGCTACCCGCCTAGCGGCAAACTCGTGAAGCGAATGTCAAATCCAAAGCTCCACTAAGCCTTTATATTTGCTAGTGGTCCTTTTAATTCTAACATTCGCATGAGAGTACGCCGAACACGGTGCGAATGTTAGAATTGGACCACTAGGCGCCGCTATCGATATGTTCGCGGAGTGCCGTGATTGAGCCGAACCGCAGCGTCCCTTGCGGTAACTGGGCTTCGATCGATCCGTCCGAATAGAGCGTATACGCCATCCCTTCGACCACGCCCGACTTGAGAACGGAGACCGCCCCCCTCGGACGCATCGCCGGTGCGGACTCCGGTTCCGAAGCCAGCGCAGGCTTTTCAGCCGACTGTGGTAGGGCGGCAGTGACTTGGGCCGACGCGGCTTGGGCCGAACCGATTTGGGTCGAAGCGACTTGCAGCGAAGCGACTTGCAGCGAAGCGACTTGGCCGTTGCGGCGCGATTTTCCGGACAAAAATGCGGTCAGACCGGAAACGCGCGTCGCGTCGGATGCAGCGGCAGCACGAGGCTTGATGTCGAACCGCGGCGCTACACGCGCCGGTGAAACTCCGTTCGCGCCGCGACCGACGGTGGCGGCGGCTGGCTGCTTCACCTCCACCGCTTCTTCTTCAGCGACCGGGCCCTCTTCGCGCCCGGGCAAGCTTGGGAATTTAACCAGCGGTTCGACAGCGGTTTCATCGGCTGACGCTGGCTTCGACCGGGCATCTACTGCCCGCAGGCTGGTGTTCGGTTTGGACGGGAAAGGAAGGCTGACCGATGGCTCAGTCCTTTCGGCGGCGACGGCGGAGTCATCGCCCGCGCGGTTCACCCGCGGCATTGGCCTCGCCGCCAACGCGCGTTCGATGCGCTGTAGCTCACGAACAGCCAAGCCCATCCCGACCAGCAGAAGCCCGCCGACGGCAGCGACCGTCCCGGGCGTGACCGCCTCAATGTCGAATGTTCCGCCGTGGAAAGACAGACTTGAAACGACAAGGACCGCACCGGCGATCGTTGTGACAATACCCAGAAGCAACAAAATCAATGGCATCACGCCCTGTCCCGCCCCTACCCAAGCGTTTGGGGCAACAAAGGAAAGGCACATTTTGCGAGCCCTTACCGCTGGGCGCAAGACCATAAAACGACCGCCGGTTCGGCAAGCTCACGTCAGAGCGCGAGGTATAGCCGTCGTTTCGCTCTCGGCCGACTCCGGCAGGCAACCGCCGGCGCCATCGTTAATCCCTTGCACCGTATGAGGATTCGATCGGTCGGCGCGGCTACCCTGCCGCGTCATTGGGCACCAGCGACGCCCATTGCCCAAATCGGCCGGTTAAGTCTATTTAGAAGAAACCCTGGCCTTGCCAGGCGGTTCTACATGCAACCCCCCTTTGCCGCCCGTTCACTTTGAGGAGTAGACCAATGGCATTTACACTACCCGAACTGCCTTACGCCTATGACGCGCTCGCACCGCATATGTCGCGCGAGACGCTGGAATTCCATCACGACAAGCATCATCAGGCCTACGTGACGAACAGCAACAATCTCGCCAAAGGCACCGAGTGGGAGAACAAGCCGGTCGAGGAAGTGGTGAAGGGCACGTTCGGCAGAAACGCCGGGCTCTTTAACAACGCCGCCCAACACTACAACCACATTCACTTCTGGAAGTGGATGAAAAAGGGTGGCGGCGGGGACAAACTTCCCGGCAAGTTGGAGAAACAGATCATCAGCGATCTGGGCTCCGTAGCCAAGATGAAGGAAGATTTCGCGCAAGCCGGCGCCACGCAGTTCGGCTCCGGCTGGTGCTGGCTTGCCGTGAAAGACGGCAAGATTGCAGTGACGAAAACCGCGAACGGCGAAAATCCGCTCGTCCACGGCGCCAAACCGATTCTCGGCTGCGACGTGTGGGAACATTCCTACTACATCGACTATCGCAACCGACGGCCGGATTACCTCAAGGCGTTTCTCGACCAGCTGGTCAATTGGGATTACGTCGCCGAGATGTATGAAGGCGCGATGAAATAAAGCGCAGATCACTGGGTTGGACAAAAAGCGGGGTCGTTTGCCCCGCTTTTTTATTGGCGACGGTACGGCCGAACTCCGCGCAAGGCTGCGATCAATCTCGTTGCCCCGCGTGCGCATAGTCCCAATAAAGCTCGCGCGCTTTGCGATAGACCGGCCCCGGCTGCAAGTCCCGCTCGTCAATGCGCACGATCGGCGAGACCTTGGTGTAATTCCCGGATGAGAATATCTCGTCGGCCGATTGAAAAACGGCATAACTCAACGTCGTCTCGACGACGGAGATGCCCGCGGCACGCAAAAGCCCGATGACGCGAGCGCGCGTTATGCCTGCGAGAAAGGTACCGTTCGGCACCGGCGTGAAGACAACGCCGTCCTTCACCATGAAAATATTCGCGGTAGCGAGTTCGGCGACGTTGCCCAATGAGTCGAACATCAGGCAATTATCGAAGCCGCGCGAACGCGCTTCGGTCATGGCGCGGGCGTTGTTGGGGTAAAGGCAACCGGCCTTGGCGTCGACAGGCGCCGATTCGGGCGTCGGGCGCCGATACGGCGAAAGCGTGATGGCGGTGCCGGTCGGCTTGGGCAGCGGCGCCACATAAAGGGTAAGGCACCAGCGTGTTGTTTCGGGGTCCAAGCGCACGGCGCCGCCGATTGTTGCGTCCTCCGGCCAATACATGGGGCGGATGTAAAGTTCGGCATCATTGTCGAAACGTTTCAGGCCTTCGCGCGCCAGGCCCAGCCACGCTTCGACCGTAACCAGTGGTTTGAGACCCATGGTTTTGGCGGACTCGTTGACGCGGGCGAAGTGCAGATCGAGGTCGGGTGCGGTACCTTCGAAGGCGCGCGCGCCGTCGAACACTGAGGTGCACAACCACGCCGCGTGAGTTCGAACACCCATGATCGGCACGTTGCCCTCGTGCCAATCATCGTCGAAAAACGTGACGGTCTTCGACCAAGTGACGGTGCGGCTCATCGTATCAACCTGCGTTGCTTCTCTTGCCCCATCGGCGGGGTATTTGTCACTATTTCGCGAGGAGATCGAGCCATGTTGAGCGCTTATGTCTTCGATGCCTACGGCACGTTGTTTGACGTCCATGCCGCGATCGGCCGCCACCGCGCAGCCGCCGGTCCGGACGCCGATCGTTTTTCGGAGATCTGGCGGACGAAACAGCTCGAATATGGCTGGACATTGACGCTCGCGGGCCATTACGTCGACTTTTCGAAATTGACCGAACGCGCGCTCGACTTTGCTTTTGCGCGCTTTCCTTCGGTCGACCGTGGGCTGCGGGGAAAGTTGCTCGAAGCTTATCTTACGCTCGACGCGTTTCCCGATGTCCGCACGGCTCTGACCGAGCTGAAGTCCCGCGGCGCGCGCCTTGCCATCCTTTCCAATGGCACGCCGGCTATGCTGGCCGCCGCAATAGAGGCGGCCGCGATGCGCGGACTTCTCGACGGCGTTTTTTCGGTCGATGCGGTGCGGCGTTACAAGCCCCGCCCGGAAGTCTACGCGCTGGTCACCGAGGCGCTTGGGATCGAGCCCTCAGACACGGGGTTTGTGTCGTCCAACCGATGGGACGTGATGGGCGCGGTGTCGTTCGGCTTTAAAGCGTTCTGGGTCAACCGGACAAGTGCCCCGAATGAATACCCCGATCAAGCGCCGGAGCAGGTGATTCCCGGCCTCGCGGCGCTTTTGGACGCAGCTTCCTAGCGGACAAGAATCCCGGTCCGTCAAGCGGCGTGGCCGTGCGACTCGGGTTCCTCGGGATTTTCAGGTGATTTGGGTTCTCCGGGATTTTTAAGCGCTGTCACGATTTGCTGCTTGGTCAGCCGGGTGCCGTCATCGCCCTCGATCAACAAGGCAACGCGACCGCTATCGTTGATATGCCGGGCCCAGTTCATCGCCTCGTCGAGCGAGCCGAATTCCTTGTAGAGGTGACGATCCTTCTCCAGCGGCGAGATGGACTGTGAGCCACGCGGGCCGGAATAGACGCGATAGGTCATCGTCGGACCTCCTGTTCAACAGCACCGTGATCTCAATACGTAGCCATCTGATGGAAATGCGCCAGCCGTGTGTTGCCGCAGGGCGGCGCGGCGCGATGACGCGGGGCGGATTATTTCGGCGCTACAAAAAGCTAGTTCGCCGCCGGCAGCGGGCGCGCGCATTGCTTTGGATAGGCGTCGCGGCAAGCCTGATACAGCGGCGGGCACGACTTGGCCGCCACGAGCCCGGCCTCGATGGTTTTGCCACGCTGGCCCGCGGCGCGCGACTCGCCGTCGTAGGTGAGGACCGCGTCGGCGCGCTCGATGGCCCGATCGGTCATTAAAAAATGCTCGGCGCCGTCGAAATATGTCGTGGCGATCTTGATCGCAGTCGTGAGCTTTTTCGTAAATTCGGCATTTGCCTTGGGGTCGGGCTTGACGACGCGGGCGTTAACCGCCGCATCCGTGTAGAGGACGTTGAGCTTGAAATAGATGCCGCCGCACTCTGCGAGGGCGAGCCAGTAAGGCCGGTTGTTGAATGGTCCAGGCGCAGTGATGATTTTGTCGCGCTTGTCGACGGATACG
>DATKRE010000162.1:0-45171 GCA_035532335.1 Xanthobacteraceae bacterium
GTGGTGCAAACAGCGATAAACGCAGCGAAGCTGTTTCAGTAACACGTGCCGAAATATATCGACGGTTACAGCGCCGCTTGTTTGTTCGTCAAAGAAGCGGCGCTGGCATTTGTGCAAACCCCTTGACGTGAGGCCGGGTATCGGGACCACTGTCCGGCAGGTCGCTCGGAATTAAAGTGTCACGTCCGGTTGAAGTTCATGTCCGGCACGCATCTTTCCATTCGTATCGACTTGGCATCGGGCGGCCGCATCGGGCCGGGCAAAATCGCACTTTTGGAGGCGATCCGCACGACCGGATCGATTTCAGCGGCAGCGCGCGCGATCGGAATGTCATATCGGCGCGCCTGGCTGTTGGTTGACGAAATCAACCAGACGTTGGGGGAGCCCGCGGTTAAGGCCGAAACCGGCGGCGTGCGCGGCGGCGGCGCTGCGGTCACCCCTACCGGCGAGCAGATGGTCGATCTCTACCGGGCCATCGAAACACGGGCGCGGACGGCCGCCGACGGAGAGTTTCGCGCCATCGGCAAGCTTATTCGCCACGATAAACGCTGAACGGGCCATTGCCGGATACGGTTCGGCTGGCGCAGCCGCGTACAATCAATAGAATCGGGCGGAGCTTGGGGGAGATGCCATGACCGGCCACATAGCCGTAACGGACGACGGCGGCGTTCGCACCATCCGAATCAACCGGCCGGAAAAGAAAAACGCCCTGACGCTGGCGATGTATCTCGCCATGACCGAAGCGCTGCGCGAAGCCGATCAAAACGGCGCGGTTCGCTGCGTCCTGTTGGCCGGGGGCCCCGACGTTTTCACCGCCGGCAACGACCTCGCCGATTTCATGAAGGCCGCCGATGGCGGGCTCGATCCGCGAGCGCACGAATTCATCACCTCGCTGGCGCGCATGCAAAAGCCCATGGTGGCCGCGGTCAACGGGGTCGCGGTCGGCCTCGGCACCACCATGCTGCTGCATTGCGACTACGTGGTCGCCGGTACCGGCGCCAAGCTGATGACGCCGTTCCTCAAGCTCGGACTCATTCCCGAGGCGGCATCGACCCTGCTGGCGCCGATGCGCATGGGGCATGTGCGCGCCTTCGCGCTGTTGGCAATGGGACGGCCGCTCGCCGCCGACGAGGCGAAACAGGCCGGACTGGTGAATATTGTCGTCAGTCCGGCCGAGGTCGACGGTGTCGCGTTAGCGGCGGCAAAGGAAATCGCGGCATTACCGGCACGCGCAATCGCCCTGACGCGCGGCTTGATGCGCGCACAGCAGGAAACGATCCTCAACCGCATGGAAGAGGAATCCAGGCACTACAAGGATCTTTTGCAATCCGACGAAGCGCGCGCGGCATTCCAGGCGTTCTTCGCCCGCAACAAGTGAGGCCACGCATGTCACTCTCCGGAAAGACGCTGTTCATCACCGGCGCTTCGCGCGGCATCGGGCTTGCGATCGGGGTGCGCGCCGCCCGCGACGGCGCCAACGTCGCGATTGCCGCGAAGACCACCAAACCGCACCCAAAGCTTGCCGGCACCATCTACACCGCAGCCGATGAAATCGTGCGCGCCGGCGGCAAGGCGCTGCCTTTGATCGTCGATGTCCGTGACGAACTGACGGTCAAAGAGGCGCTCGACAAGACCGCGGCAACCTTCGGCGGCATCGATATCGTGGTCAACAACGCCAGTGCGATCTCGCTCACTTCGGTGGCTGCAACCGACATGAAGCGGTTCGACCTGATGCATCAGATCAATGCGCGCGGCACCTTCGTCGTCTCGAAATGGGCAATCCCGCATCTGGAGAAGGCCAAGAACCCGCACATTTTGATGATTTCCCCGCCGCTCGACATGAAGGAGAAGTGGTTTGCCGCGCACACCGGTTACACCATGGCAAAATTCGGCATGAGTCTCGTGGTGCTGGGGCTGGCCGGCGAGTTGCGCGCGAAAGGCATCGCGGTCAACGCGCTGTGGCCGCGCACCGTCATCGCCACCGCCGCCGTGCAAAATCTGCTCGGCGGCGACGCGATGATGCGCGCGTCGCGCAAGCCGGACATCATGGCGGAAGCGGCCTACGCCGTATTCTCGCGCCCCTCGCGCGAGCTCACCGGGCAGTTCCTGATCGACGACAATTTTCTTGCCGAGAACGGCGTCACCGACTTCGACCGCTTCCGCGTCGATCCGACGCGAAGCCTGGCGCAGGACTTCTTTGTGCCGGCGGAGATTGCGCCGCCGAAGGGCGTCGATCTGGGACCGCTGGCCGGCTGAGCGTCGATCGCTTAAGCCAGCCACCGCTTGCGGCGCTTATAGTGCTTGCCGTCACGGAACGACTTGCGCTTGCCTTCGGTCACGCCGAGGTAGAATTCCTTGACGTCCTCGTTCTCGGAGAGAGCGGTGGCCGTGCCATCCAGCACGATGCGTCCGTTCTCGAGCACGTAGCCGTAGCCGGAATACTTCAGCGCCAAATTGGCGTTTTGTTCCGCCAGCAGGAAGGAAACGCCTTCGCTTTCATTCAATGATTTCATGATCGTGAAAATTTCCTCCACGATCTGCGGCGCCAGACCCATCGACGGTTCGTCAAGCAGGATCAATTTCGGATTTGACATCAATGCGCGCCCGATCGCGCACATCTGCTGCTCGCCGCCCGAGGTGTATCCGGCCATGGCTTGGCGCTTCTCGACCAGCCGTGGAAAAAAGCTGTAGACCTTGTCGAGACTGGCGCGGATGGCGGCGGCGCCATCGCGGCGGGTAAACGCGCCGGTCATCAGATTTTCTTCGATGGTCAGATGTCCGAAACAGTAGCGGCCCTGCATCACCTGGATGCAGCCGCGCCGGACCACCTCGTTGGGCGAAAGCGCCTGCACTTCGTTGCCGCTGAAGACGATCGAGCCCTTGGTCACCTCACCACGCTCGGAGTGAAGTAGATTGGAGATCGCCTTGAGCGTGGTGGTTTTGCCAGCGCCATTGGCGCCGAGCAGCGCAACAATGCCGCCGTCCGGCACGGTCAGCGACACGCCCTTAAGCACGAGAATGACGCGGTCGTAGACCACCTCGATATTGTTGAGCGACAGGATAGCCTGGGTTGCGGGCGCACTTTCAGGCGCGGATTGCATCGGCGCGGCGACGGTCATGGCGGCGATCCTCTGGTCCCGAAAATTAGAAGGTTCTGCGGGCGCAGGCGAGCAAAAACAATGAGGGGCCTCGCCCAGGCAAGGCCCCTCATCCGATGGTGCGTGGCCGGCGGACGCTTCCCGCCGGCCGTATAAGTCAGGTTACGACGACTTGTCGCAGGCTTCGGTCCGCTTCGGCCAGCCGGTATTGGCTTTGGCGTAGCCGTCGGCCGCGCTCTGGATCAACGGCAGCACTTTATCCTTGATCGGCTCGAGCGTGCCGGGTTGCTTTACCCACTTGGTGCCGTCCCACTGAACGAGCGAAATGGCGTTGTGCCCGCCGTGGTCCGCGCAGGTCAGCTTGACCGGGGTGGCAAAGCCTTCCAGCCCCATTTCTTTCCAGCGCGCCGCGGTGATGTCGAGGTTTTCGAGACCGCGCCGCACGTCTTCGCCGGTGACTTCTTTCTTGCCGGTCAGCTTTTGCGCCGTGCGAATCGCTTCGGCAATAAGCACCGAATTGAGAATGCCACGGTCGTAGAAGTTCTCGCCGACTTTATCCTTCGAGGTGACTTGGCTTTTGCCCTTGTCGACCACGTATTTCATGATGTCCTGGATCGCCGGGAAGTTGGTGCCGACGGCATTGATGTCGAGTGACGAATAGCCTTTCGCCTCGGCACCGGCCGGACGCGCATCGTCATCGTTGCCAGACCACCACACGCCGACCAGCCGGTTCATCGGGAAACTGATCTTGGCGGCTTCCTTGATGGCGGTCGGATTCATGGCGCCCCAGCCCTGCAGATAAATCCAGTCGGGCCGATCGCGCCGGATGTCGAGCCAGAGCGAGCTCTGGTTCTGCATCTGCGCACCCGGAACCGGATAGAGCTTCAGCGTGAAGCCGTAGTCCTTGGCGAGGGCTTCGAGGAGCGGAATCGGCTCCTTGCCATAGGGCGCGTCGAGATGGACGAGGCCGATGGTCTTGCCTTTGAGCTTGTCGAAACCGCCTTCGACATTGGCGGCGTGACGGATGAACGCCGACGCGCCGTCCCAGTACGTATCGGGCGGGTTGAACACCCACGGGAATTGGTCGCCGTCGGCCGCAGCCGAGAGACCATAAGCCATGGACAGGACTGGAATCTTGTCGACCGCCGCTTTGGGGATCAGTTGCAGCGTGATGCCGGTCGAGAACGGCGTGGTGATGACCGGGTGTTTGCCCTTCACCGAGTCATAACATTCGACGCCCTTCTTGGTGTCGTAGCCGGTCTCGCACTCCTCGGCGTTGATACGCACGCCGCCGATACCGCCGTCACGCTCGTTGAGCATGGTGAAGTAATCGCTCATGCCGTTTGAGAAGGGTATTCCGGACCCGGCATACGGGCCGGTCCGATAGGTGAACAGCGGAACGTATAATTCCGCCGCCTGCGCACTCGCGGCCGCGAGCGGTGCCGCGGTCACGACTGCCAGGCCAAGAACAAAATAACTGAGACGCATAGCCAATCTCTCCCTTGTTTTGCGTCGGCTCACGGCCGCCGCATCGATAGTGCCCTCGATCTTCCTGTGGGAGGGGGACAGAGGGAACCCGCGCCGGCCGGTTCGGGTCGGCGCGGGAATTAGGTCGCAGTCTGCAACATAATGCGACGGTTCACCTCATGACGACTTGTCGCAAGCCTCACTGCGCTTGGGCCAGCCGCCATTGGCGGAAACGTAGCTATTGGCTGCGCTGTCGATCAAAGGCATCACCTTATCCTTGATCGGCTCGATCCAACCCGATGCCTTGATCCATTTGGTCCCATCCCATCGGGACAGATAGATGCCGTTATGACCGTTGTGGTCGGCGCAGCTCAGATGGATCGGAGCGGCAAACGCGGGGAGGCCCAGTTCCTTCCAGCGCGCTTCGGTGATGGTGAGTGTCTCCAGGCCCCGGCGCACGTCATCGCCGGTGACCTGCTTCTTGCCGGTCAGCTTTTGCGCGCCGCGGATCGCCTCGGCGATCAGGACGGCATTCATGACACCGCGGTTATAGAGAGCCTCGCCGATCTTTTCTTTCGAGGTCTGGGTTTTGCCGGTATCGATGACGTATTTGATGATGTCCTGGATGGCCGGATAGTCCCGACCGACCCCATTGAGGGCGAGGGCTGAATAGCCTTTCGCCTCCGGGCCCGCCGGGCGCACATCATCCTCGCCGCCGGCCCACCAATTCCCAATAAAGTGGTCCATCGGGAAGCTGACCTTGATCGCCTCCTTGAGCGCGGTGGGGTTCATGGCGCCCCAGCCTTGCATAAAGATCCAGTCGGGCCGGTCGCGGCGCACGTCGAGCCAGATCGAGCTCTGGTTCTGCATCTGCGCGCCGGGGACCGGATAAAGCTTGAGCGTAAAGCCGTAATCCTTGGCGAGCGCTTCGAGGAGCGGGATCGGCTCTTTGCCATAAGGCGCATCGAGATGGACGAGGCCGATGGTCTTGCCCTTGAGCTTGGCAAAGCCGCCTTCGACGTCGGCGACGTGCCGAATGAAAGCGGACGCGCCGTCCCAATACGTCGCCGGCGGATTGAAGACCCACGGGAAATCGTTGCCGTCGGCGGAAGCCGAGAGGCCGTAGGCCATCGACAGAATTGGAATCTTGTCGACCGCCGCCTTGGGGATCAGTTGCAGCGTGATGCCGGTCGAGTAAGGCGTGCTGACGACCGGGTTCTTGCCTTTGGTCGCGTCATAGCACTCGACGCCCTTTTTGGTGTCGTAACCGGTTTCGCACTCTTCGACGATCAGACGAGCGCCGCCGATACCGCCGTCGCGCGCATTAAGCATGTTCAGATAATCGGACATGCCGTTGAAGATCGCTATGCCCGCACCCGAATAGGGGCCGGTGCGGTAGCTCATCAACGGAATGTAGATGCCGTTCTCCGCCTGCGCCGCCGTGATCGCGGCCGGAGCCGCGGTGACGAGCGCCAGGCCGAACGCAAGAAACTTCCAACGCATGGCTTTCCTCCCTGGTTGGCGTCGGTTCGACCGGCGCTTTGTTTTTGTCCTCATTCTCATCGGGGAGAACGAGGCGCCCCAACCTAGCCGTTTCGGCTGGAGGGGATTGGGGGTCGAGTGTGCCCTATCAATAGGGAAAGGGCCACACCCTCAACTTCTGTTTGCCGATCTGCCAAAGCCGTGCGAGCCCGTTGGGTTCGACCACCAAAAACACGATGATCAGCGCGCCGACGATGACAAAGGTCAATTGCTCGGCTGCGGCCGGACGGATTGGAATGCCAAAATTACCGGGGATGAGCCGCAACCCGATCGGCAAAATGTAAATCAGCGCCGAGCCGAAAAACGATCCCATCAGGGTGCCAAGGCCGCCGATAATCACCATGAAAAGGATGAGGAAGCTTTGGTCGATGGCAAACACTTCGGCTTCGGCGCCGCCATACCACAGGAACACCATCATCGCGCCGGCCACGCCGCAATAGAATGACGACACGGCGAACGCCAGCAGCTTGGCGCGGAACAGCCTGATACCAATCAGTTCAGCGGCGAGGTCCATGTCGCGAACCGACATCCACATCCGGCCGATGCGGCCGTGCACGATGTTCGAGGCAACCCACGTCAGCACAACGACAATGGTCAGCACCGCCAGATAGCGGGTCAGTGACGTGGCGGTCGGCCCGGTCATCGGAACGCCCATGACTGTGCGCAGCGGCACCTCAATCGCGCCCGACACACTGTAGTTATAGAGCCACGGAATGCGGATGAAGCACCATTCAAGGAAAAACTGCGCCGCTAACGTCGCTACCGCGAGATAGAAACCTTTGATCCGCAGCGAGGGCAATCCAAACAACACACCGATAGCGGACGAGAAAAACCCCGACACCAAGACCCAGATCAGGATATTCACGTGCGGGAAAATGGTGGCCAGCTTCAGGCAGGCATAAGCGCCGACGCCCATGAACGCGCCGGTGCCAAGCGACAGCAGTCCGGTATATCCGGTCAGCAGATTGAGTCCGATCGCGGCCAGGGAAAATATCAGAAACGGAATCAGGATCGTGTTGAGCAGAAAGTTATTGCCGATCAGCGGGAACACCACGTAGGCGATCACAAGGATGACGATAATCCCGATCCGATCCTGCAAGATCGGGAATACCGCCATATCGGCGGCATAGTTTGACTTGTACTGACCGGCTTCGCGGTAAAACATCTCAGATACGCTCGATGATTTTTTCGCCGAACAGGCCTTGCGGCCGGAAAACGAGGAAGCCAAGCGCGATGACGTAGGCGAGCCAGTTTTCAATGCCGCCGCCAAGCAGGGGTCCCCAATAGAACTCGCCGAGCTTCTCGCCGATGCCGATGATCAATCCGCCGACGATAGCGCCGGGAATGGAGGTGAAGCCGCCGAGGATCAATACCGGCAACGCCTTAAGGGCGATGATCTGCAACGAAAATGAAACCTCCGAGCGCGCGCCCCACATGATGCCGGTGGTCAGCGCGACGACGCCGGCGGCAAACCAGACGATCACCCAGATTTGCTCCAGCGAAATGCCGACCGACAATGCCGCCTGATGGCTGTCGGCGACGGCGCGCAACGCGCGGCCGATGCGGGTGCGCTGAAAAAACACCGCCAGCACCGCGACCATGATGGACGCAATGATAACGGCCGCAATATCGATCTTTTGAAACGACACGAAGCCGAAGTTCCCCTTCCACTCGAGCGCTCCGCTCGGCAAGTAGAGGTCCTGCGTAATCATGACCTTCGGACTGCCGCCGAATACCAACTGGCCAAAGCCGACAAGAAAATAAGTCAGGCCGAAAGTGGCCATGAACAGGATGATTTCCGATTGGTTCACCAGCGGCCGCAGCATCAGGCGCTCGACGGCGAACGCCAGCACCAGCATGACCAGGACGGTGAGGCCGAGCGCGACAAAGGCAGGCACGCCATGTTCATGCAGACCGACGAGGGTGAGCGCGGCGAACACGACCATGATGCCTTGCGCGAAATTGAACACGCCAGACGCTTTAAAAATCAGCACGAAGCCGAGCGCGATCAGCGCATAGAGCACCCCGCCGACCAGACCGTCCCAAAGCGTCTGCATCAGCAGGTCGGGCGAATGGACCATCTGCATGAACGGATCGACAAAGATCAAATAAAGGATGTGCATGCGCGCCCTAGTGGTCCGATTTCAACATTCGCGTCCGGGTTCGGCTCGTTCTCATGCGAATGCGCGCCTTAATGCGTTTCGCCGAGATAGGCGCGGATCACGTCCTTGTCGCGCTTGACCTCGTCCGGGGTGCCGTCGGCAATCTTGCGTCCATAATCCAACACGACCACGCGATCTGAAAGGTCCATCACCACGCCCATGTCATGTTCGATCAAGGCGATGGTGGTGCCGTATTGCTGATTGACGTCGATGATGAAGCGCGACATGTCCTCCTTCTCTTCGAGGTTCATGCCGGCCATCGGTTCGTCAAGCAGCAGCAAATCGGGCTCCATCGCCAGCGCGCGGCCAAGCTCCACCCGTTTTTGCAAGCCATAGGGCAACCGGCCCACCTGGACCTTGCGGATCGCCGCAATCTCGAGGAAGTCGATGATTTCCTCGACCCGGCGGCGATGCTCCACCTCCTCCCGGAGGGCGGGGCCATAGCGCAACAATTGCCAGAAAAACCCGCGGTGCATTTTGAGCGTCCGGCCGGCCAGAATATTGTCGAGCGTCGTCATCCCACGAAACAACGCGAGATTTTGAAAGGTGCGGGCGATGCCGCCCTGCGCGGCGGCGTAAGGGCGCATACTTTTGCGGACCATGCCCTTGAAGGAGATACGGCCCGCCTGCGGCTGGTAGAAGCCGTTGACGACATTGAGCATCGAAGTCTTGCCGGCGCCGTTCGGTCCGATGATGGCGCGAATTTCGCCCTTGCGAATATCGAACGAAACACCGGTCAGGGCGCGCACGCCGCCAAACGAGAGCGATACGTCCTCGACCGCGAGCAGCGACTCGCCGAGGGCCGTCTCGTTGGCGGCCGGCGCCCTCATGCGGCGCGCTCCATCTTCGCCGACTTCGCCGCGGGCACCGGAGCGGGCTTGAGATCGCGGATGGTCACGCGCGCCGCGATTGCCCCCTTATGGCCGTCCTCGAAGGTGACCTGGGTGGTGATCTGCGCATCGGTCGAGCCGTTGTAAAACGCCTCGACCAGCGGGCTGTATCGATCGATGATGTGACCGCGGCGAAGCTTCTGCGTACGCGTCAGTTCGCCGTCGTCCGGGTCGAGTTCCTTGTGCAGGATAAGGAAGCGGCGGATTTGCGCACCCGCCATGACCGCTTCCTCCGCCAACGACCGATTGGTTTCGTCGATATGCTGCGCGATCATGTCGTAGACGCGCGGATTGGCGGCGAGCTCCTGATAGGACGCGTAGACGACGTTGTTGCGCTCCGCCCAGCTGCCGACCGCGGTGAGATCGATGTTGATCATGGCGCAGGCAAACTCGCGGCCGGCGCCGACCGCCACCGCCTCGCGGATGTTCGGAAAGAATTTGAGCTTGTTCTCGAGATATTTCGGCGCGAATACCGTACCGTCGGTGAGACGTCCGACGTCGTTGGCGCGATCGATGATTTTCAGTTGGCCGTTCTTGGGATCGAAGAAACCGGCATCGCCGGTGTGAACCCAGCCGTCCGCCGTCAGCACCTCGGCGGTCTTTTCCGGATCCTTGTAATAGCCGGCGAAGACGCCCGGCGAGCGATAGAGAACTTCGCCGGAGTCGGAAATTTTCAATTCGACTTCGGGCGACGCCGTACCGACGGTGTCGCAGTAAATTTGGCCGTCCGGCTGCGCGGTGACATAGACCGAAGCCTCGGTCTGGCCGTAGAGCTGTTTCAAGTTAAGACCGATGCCGCGGTAAAAACGAAACAGCTCCGGCCCGATGGCCTCACCGGCGGTGTAACCGATACGCACGCGCGAAAGCCCGAATTGGTTCTTGAGCGGTCCATAGACGAAGAAGTCGCCGAGCGCATAAAGCAGACGCGCGTGCAGCGGAACCCTTTCGCGGTCGAGGATTTTTTCGCCCCAGCGCCGCGCCACCCGGATAAAGAAATCGAATACCTTGCGCTTGAACGGTCCGGCATCCGCCATCCGCACCATGGTGATCGTCAGCAGATTTTCATAAACGCGCGGCGGCGCGAAAGCGTAGGTGGTGCCGATTTCACGCCGGTCCTGCACCACGGTGTCCTGCGCTTCCGGACAATTCACGCAGTAACCGGCGGTAAAGGCCTGGACGTAGGAGAAAACGTAGTCGCCGACCCAGGCGAGCGGCAAATAGGCGATCACCTCTTCCCGCTCATCGAGGCGATCGAACGCGTTCGCATTGCGAGCGGAGATGATCGTATTCTCATAAGTCAACATCACGCCTTTGGAACGGCCGGTGGTTCCTGAGGTGTAGAGAATGACGCTGAGGTCCTTGCCCTTACCTTCGCGCATACCGGCTTCCCAACGCTGCCGGCAGTCCGCGTCACTCGCCAGCTTCTTGCGGCCGATTGCCTGCACGTCCTCAAATGAAATCAACCGCGCGTGGTTATAGTTCTTCAAGCCGCGCGACTCGTCGTAGATGACCTGGCTGAGCTGGGGCAACTGCTCGGCGACGGCGATCAGCTTGTCGACTTGCTCCTGATCTTCGACGACGGCGAGCGTCACTTCTGCATGCGCCAGCACGAAGGCCATTTCTTCAGCCACGGCATCGGCATAAACCGGCACGGGAATGGCGCCGAGCGCCTGGCCGGCACACATCGCCCAATAAAGCCGCGGGCGGTTGCTGCCGATGATAGTGAACTTGTCGCCGCGCTTGAGACCGATCTCGGCGAGCCCAATCGAGAAGGCGCGAACTTCATCGAGCGCCTGAGCCCACGTCCAGGTTTGCCAGATCCCAAGGTCCTTATGGCGCATGGCCGGACGCGATCCGAAGGCGCTCGCGTTGTGACTCAAAAGCTTGGGAAGCGTGTCCAAAGAAGGATCGAGTGACGGCACGATTTCCTCCGCCCGCTAGTGCGGGATGTTCTTGCGCCGAAAGCGGCGTGCTCGCGCTGGGGCGGATCGAGCGCTCGGTCGGTCTAAATGAGCCGCCGATTTCCGGAAGCTTGCACGTAAACCGCGAACGAGCGCGGAAACCGCGAACGAGCGCGGAAACCGTAGATTCCCCAAAATCCTCGGTCACCGGCGTATGGTTAGGTGCTCTTTTTACGGGTGAATTCTCGCATTGCTGGGCGAAAACGACAATGCTATTTCACGCCCCAAGTTTAGGCATTTTGACGCAAATTCCCTTGACACTCCAAGCCATTGACGCCCAATGCCCGGCGGGGTGTGAGTAACGGCCCATGCTCGATCCATCCGCCAGCACGTCGGCACCCCCGCAGTTTGCCTTGGGCGAGGACCAGATTGCGGTCCGCGATATGGCGCGCGCCTTCGCCACCGATGTTTTCGCCCCCAAAGCCGTCGCCTGGGACGAGGCAAAATATTTTCCCGTGGCCGAAATGCGCAAGGCCGCGGAACTCGGCATGGGCGGCGTCTATGTGGCCGCCGACGTGGGCGGATCGGCGCTGTCGCGGCTCGATGCCGCGCTGATCTTTGAGGCCTTGGCGACCGGTTGCCCGACCGTCGCCGCCTACATGTCGATCCACAACATGACGGCGTGGATGATCGACGCCTACGGGTCCGACGCCCAGCGCAAGACCTGGCTGCCGAAGCTCTGCACCATGGAATTTCTGGCGAGCTACTGCCTGACCGAGCCGTCGGCCGGATCGGACGCCGCGGCGTTGACGACTCGCGCCGTCCGTGACGGCGATTCTTATGTTCTCAACGGTCAAAAGCAGTTCATTTCCGGGGCCGGCGCCGGCGACGTTTATGTCGTGATGGCGCGAACCGGCGGTGCCGGGCCATCCGGCATTTCAACGTTTGTCGTGCCTGGCGGCACGGCCGGCATTTCGCTCGGCGCCAGCGAGCGAAAGATGGGCTGGAACGCGCAGCCGACCCGCGCTGTCGTGTTTGCCGATGCGCGCATCCCGGCGGAAAACCGGCTCGGCGAAGAGGGCGTCGGCTTCAAGATCGCCATGGCCGGACTGGACGGCGGACGGCTCAACATCGCCGCCTGCTCGCTCGGCGGCGCGCAGATCGCGCTGGAGAAGGCCCTCGCCTACATGAAGGAGCGCCGCGCCTTCGGTAAACGCCTCGACGAATTCCAGGCCTTGCAATTCCGCCTCGCCGACATGGCGACGGCGCTGGAGGCATCGCGCGCGTTGTTGTGGCGCGCGGCGGCCGCGCTCGATCGCGACGACGCCGAAGCCACCACGCTCTGCGCCATGGCCAAGCGCTTTGTCACCGACGCCTGCTTCGAGGTTGCCAACCAGGCGCTGCAACTACATGGCGGTTACGGCTATTTGTCGGAGTTCGGCATCGAGAAGATCGTGCGCGATCTGCGCGTGCATCAAATTCTCGAAGGCACCAACGAGATCATGCGGCTCATTGTTGCGCGAAACCTTGTCGGACGATGAGCACGGAAGAATTCCAACACGGAGATTTGCAGGACGGCGAACTCATCGTTCGGAGTGAACGGTCGTTGCGCCGGATCACATTGAACCGCCCGAAAGCATTGAACGCGCTCACGCTCAACATGGCGGTGCGGATGACCGCGCTGCTGCGCCAATGGGCCGCCGATCCCGAAATCGGCGCGGTCCTTCTAGACGGTGCCGGCGAGCGCGCATTTTGCGCCGGCGGCGACATCCGCGCGCTCTACGACGCGGCGAAGTCGGGAGGCTCCCTGCCCGCGCAATTCTGGTCGACGGAATATCGTCTTGACGTTCTGATCGCGCGTTATCCGAAGCCGGTGATTGTAGCGATGGACGGCCTGGTAATGGGCGGCGGCGTCGGCCTGGCCACGCATGCCGCCCACCGCGTTGTCACCGAGCGGTCCGCCATTGCGATGCCGGAGGTCGGTATCGGCTATTTTCCCGATGTCGGCGCCTGCTTCTTGTTGGCGCGGTCGCCGGGTTACGTCGGCACTTATCTGGCGCTGACCGGCGATCGGGTCGGCGCCGCCGACGCGATCGACTGCGGGCTTGCCGACATCAATATCCCCGCGGCAAGGCTCGCCGAACTGCCGGCCGCGCTCGGCGACTGTCGCACCGCCGACGACGCATCGAAGAAGCTAGGCGAACTTTCGGCCGCGGCGCCGGCCGGCAAAATAGCGGCAGCGCGGGGCTGGATCGACGCCTGTTACGGCGCCGATAACGTGGAGGATATTGTCGCCCGCCTCGCCGCCGCGAATGACGATGCCGCGCGCATCGCGCTTGAAGCCATGCGCAAGGCATCACCGACGTCGCTCAAAGTCGCGTTGCAAAACATCCGTTCGGCCTTATCATTCAAGCGCGTGGAAGAAAGTTTCCAGCAGGACTTTCGCATCTCGCTTGCCTGCATTTCCGGACATGACTTTATCGAAGGCATTCGCGCGCAAATCGTTGACAAAGACCGCAATCCGGCGTGGGCGCCGAAACAGCTCGCGGATGTCACGCCGGAGATCGTCGATCGGCACTTCAAATCGGTCGGCGCGCAGGAACTGACATTCGTATAGTGGAGCGGATTTGACATTCGCTACGCACTTGGCCGCAAAATCGTGAGGCGAATGTCAAATCCAAAGCTCCACTAAAAGTTGATATTTGCTAGTGGTCCTTTTGATTCTAACATTCGCATGACAGCCTGCCGAACCCGGATGCGAATGTTAGAATCGGACCACCAGTAAAGGAGATTACGCAGATGCCGACCATCGGATTCATCGGTCTTGGGAACATGGGCGGCCCGATGGCCGCCAATCTGGTCAAGGCCGGCGAGCGCGTGCTGGGGTTCGATGTCGCGCCCGCTTCCCGCGACACCGCCGCGCGCGACGGCGTGCAGATCGTCGCCAACGCCAAGAGCACGGTCGACAATGCCGACATCGTCATCAGCATGTTGCCGGCCGGCGAACATGTCCTGTCGGTCTGGAACGAGGTGGTGCCGCATGCGCGGCAAGGCACGCTGTTTATCGATTGCTCGACCATCGACGTTGCGAGCGCGCGCAAGGCGCACAAGCTTGCCGCCGAGCGCGGCCTCGCCACGCTCGACGCGCCGGTCTCCGGCGGCGTCGGCGGCGCCAAGGGAGCGACGCTGACGTTCATGGTCGGCGGCTCCGAACACGCATTCACCCGCGGCAAGCCGGTGCTTGAAAAGATGGGCAAGCGCGTCGTCCATTGCGGCGAGGCCGGCAACGGCCAGGTCGCCAAGATCTGCAACAACATGATCCTCGGCGTGTCGATGATCGCCGTCGGCGAAGCTTTTGTGCTCGGCGAAAAGCTCGGCCTGTCGCATCAGGCGCTGTTCGACGTGGCGTCGGCGTCGTCCGGCCAATGCTGGTCGCTGACCAGCTATTGCCCGGTGCCCGGACCGGTACCGGCAAGCCCGGCGAACAATGGCTACAAGCCGGGGTTCGCCGCGGCGCTGATGTTGAAGGACCTCAAACTCGCCAAGGCGGCAGCCGATTCAGTCAAAGCCAAGACCGCGCTCGGCACGCAGGCCGCCGAAATCTACGACCACTTCGCCCAGCAAGGCCACAGCGGCGACGACTTCTCCGCCATCATCAATCTCGTGCGCGAGCAGTCGAAGGCGCACTCGTAACTGCGCCGGCGGGGCGTTTGGGCCCACTCGCAATCTTGATTTACGCCGGCACACGCAGTCGCGTAGCGTCCGCTCCGGCGACCCGGCCGACCCTGCGCGGTACCGATCGCGCCGGGCGCTCCACCGCCGGCTGACGGTACGGACGCTCGTGGCTGGGGCGTGGCCGCGCCGGACGCCGCCGCACAAACTTGGCCGCCCATCCGGCGAGAAGGAGACCCGCCGTCGTCATCAAACCGGCTAAGGAAATCTTATCCAGCGCGATTTCGGCGATCGACGCAGTGCCCGCGCCGGTGGTTTCGGCGAGCGGCCAGCGCAACGGCGGTTGGGTCGGCGTATCGGTCGCCGGCTGAGGATCGGTGTAGCTGCTTACCGGTGACGGTTCGACAAAGCTTGCATCCTCAACGGCCGGGAGCTTGCCCGGCCACCGCGCCGCAAAATCGATCTCAGGTATTGTTTCGGCCGGCGAAGCGGACAAGACCGGCGGAGCGGATAAGACCGGTTGCGCCGACAACGCTGGCGGCGCGGACAACGCCGCCGGGTTCACCGCGACGGAGTTTGCATCGTCCGTCGAAACAGACGTTTGCGGTTGATCGGCGCGACGCGTCTGCAATTCCACCAGGCTGAGATACCAGCAGCGCTGCTTGCCGGCTCCTTTAATCCGATAATACCAATGACCGCCCTTCGGCGTCGCCGAGCCGGGACTGGTCTTGCATTCCTGAGCAGCAGGCTCACTCAGGCTTGCTTGCGCGGTGAGAAAGACGGTCGCGGGCACCATCGCGAGAATCGCCGGCAGGATCTTTGTCCGTCGCATCGACCTCTCCATCGAAATGCATCGCCAGTTTGCCAAGCCGATTCCGGCCGCAGTGCGTTGCCAATGTGACAATGGACGGACGTATTTGCGTTGTTTGCGCCGCCATATTGCGCAGGCGCTCGAATTGTTGACTTTTATTTTTTCATCGCTCGTTGCGATGATATTTTATTTTTGTCACCGCTCGTTGCGGTGATATTTTATTTTTTGTCACCGCTCGTTGCGGTGACGTGGCGCCACGGGAATTTTTCGCTGCGAGCGAGAGCGAAGCAATCCGGCCACGTTGCTCGACGCCGGATTGCTTCGTCGTGGCCGTTTAGATCACTGCGCCGGATCCTTCGGCGACCACAGCTTGACCGGCGAAGTTTTTTCGTAAGCCTCGCCGTTCGGATAGCTGATCGCTTCCATCTGCAAGCCCCACGGCGTCAGGAAGTAGAAGATGCTCTGCCCGGCGGCCGGTCCCTGGTCGACCGAGAGATTGAAGAACGTCTTCACGCCCTTGCCGTCGAGATAGGCCTTGGCCGCTTTGATATCGTCGACGTAGAGGGCGATGTGATAGCCACCGATGTCGCTGTTCTTCGGCGTCATGTTCTTCTGGTCAGGCGAGGTGTACTGGAACAGCTCGAGGTCGGAGCCGTAGCCGCATCGCACCAGCGTTATCTGCTGAATGACGGCGCGCGGATTGACGTTGAGCAGCTGCTGCATGAAGTCGCCCTTTTCATCGGCGAACGGGCCGAATGACATGGCCTGCTTGCAGCCGACCACGTTGACGAAAAAGTCGACCGCCTGCTTCATGTCCGGCACTGTGATGCCGGTGTGATCGTGTCCGCGCATGCCGGGGATACCGTCGGCGCGGGCGGTCGCTGCGCCAGCCAGCAGCGCGGCGCCGATCGCCGCAACCGCGAGATGATGCCTCATTCGATACATGTCGTTCTCCCTCCGGGACTGGTTTTACGATCGCACCGGGCCGCCCGATCGGCCACGGCGCGATTTGGAACGGTCAAGCAGAGGCCGACGTGTCGGCCGCGCCGCCGCGGGTGAGCCAGCCGGGATCGACGGCAGGCAGCGGAATGGCGTCGATCAACATGCGGGTGTAAGCGGCTTGCGGCGCGGCAAAAACCTGCTCGCAGCGCCCCTCTTCCACGACCCGGCCTTCGCGCATGACAATCACGCGCTGACAAATCGAGCGGACCACCGACAGATCGTGGCTGATGAAAGCCAGCGCGAGATGCATTTCGCCGGTCAGTTCTTTAAGCAAACGCAGCACCTGCGCCTGGGTTGAAACGTCGAGCCCGGAAACGATTTCATCGGCCAGAACGAAATCCGGCCGCAACACCACGGCGCGCGCAATGCCGACGCGCTGCCGCTGTCCGCCGGAAAGCTCGAACGAGTAACGATCGACCGCGTTACGCGGCAGGCCGACGCGGTCGAGCACGTTGTGGACCAGCGCACGCGCCGTTTGCCGATTGTCAGCCAAGCCGTGCAGCAGCACCGGCTCAATCAATATTCGCCCGATCGTGTGCCGCGGATTGAGCGACGACATCGGATCCTGGAAGATCATCTGCATTCGCCGGCGCAGCGAACGCCGGGTGTGTTCGTCAACCGCGGTGATATCGCTGCCGTCGAACACGATCGACCCTGCCGCCGGCTGCACCAGGCCGAGCAGCGCGCGACCGAGCGTGGTCTTGCCGGAACCGGACTCGCCGACGATGCCGACCGTCTCACCCTTGCCGACGCGGATATCGACGTCGTGCAGGACCGGAGCCGCCGCCCGCCGCCCATACGAAACGACCAATCCGCGCGCGACCAACAGATCGTCAGCCATTGCGCCCCTCCGCCGCACCGGCATCGAAGGCGGCAATCTCGGCGCGCAAGGCGGCGATGACGTCCGGCGGCGTCGGCTCCAATCCGGTATCCGGCCGGTCATAACGGGGATTGGCCGCGAGCAGCGCCTTGGTGTAGGCATGGCGCGGCGCCGCCAGCACCTCGGCTGTCGCCCCCTGCTCCACCACCTTGCCCATATATAAGACAGTCACCCGGTCGCAGATCTTCGCTACCACGCCGAGATCGTGCGAGACGAACAGCACGCTGGTGCCGTGGCGTTCTTGCAGCGCGCGGATCAGCCGGAGAATTTGTTTCTGCACCGTGACATCGAGCGCGGTGGTCGGCTCGTCGGCGATCACCAGCTTAGGCTCAAGCCCGAAGGCGGCGGCAATCAACACACGCTGGCGCATGCCGCCGGACAACTGGTGCGGATAGCTCGCCAGCACGCGATCCGGATCGCGGATTTGCACTTCTTCAAGCAAGGCGAGCGCGCGCAGGCGCGCATCCTTCGCCGAAAGACCGCGCTTAAGGCGCAATCCATCGGTCATTTGCGCTTCAATCCGCCGTGACGGATTAAGCGCGGTCGAAGGGTCTTGCGGCACCAGCGCGATGTCGCGGCCGAGCACCGCGCGCAACGCGTTCGCCGAAAGCGTCAGCAGATCGCGGCCCTCGAATCCGATTTGTCCGCCGGCGATCCGAACTTGCGAAGGGATGATTCCCAGAATCGCCTTGGCAATCGTCGATTTCCCGGCCCCGCTCTCGCCGACCAGCCCGTGCACTTCGCCGAGGCCGACGTCGAGCGAAACGCGGCGCAGGATCGGCCGGTTGCCGTCGCGCAGCGAGATCGCGCTCAGTTCATTGATGGCAAGTCTTGGTGTGGTTTCAAGTCTTGGCATGGTTTTTGGCGCTGTCATCGGCGCAGCACCGGATCGAGGCTGCGGGCGAGACCATCGCCAAGCTGGTTGAACGCAACGACGGTGGCGAACAGCGCCGCAAGCGGCGCCGCCAGCACCCACCACCCCTCGTGCACGATCTGCCGGCCTTCGGCGATCATGCCGCCCCAGGTCGGCGTGTCGGACGACACCGAGAGGCCGACGAAGGACAGGATCGCTTCGACCACGACGGCGATGCCCATTTCCAAAGTCAGCAACGCAATCAGCACCGGGACGACATTCGGCAGGATTTCGCGGAACAGGATCGCCGGCCGCGAAAAGCCGATGGCGCGCGCGGCGGTGACATAATCCATCTGCGCCTGGTTCATCGTTTCGGTGCGCACCACGCGGCAAAACCGCGTCCAGTCGATGACGACGATGGCGATAATCACCGAATGCAGGCCGGTGCCGATGACGGCGATCAGCAGGATTGACAGCAGGACCGGCGGGAAAGCCATCCAGACGTCGACCAGCCGCGAAATCACCGTGTCGACGAACGCGCCGAGATAGCCGGCGAGCAAGCCGAGGACCGACCCGATCAGGCAGGCAAGGCCCGCCGCGACGAAGGCGACGGTAAGCGAAACCCGCGAACCGAAAATCACCCGCGACAGCACGTCCCGGCCGAGCCCGTCGGTGCCCAGCAGAAAGCCGGGTTGGGCGTCAGCAAAGCCGATCGGCGGCAGCGTGGCGGTCAAAAGATTCTGCTCCAGCGGGTCCTGCGGCGCAATCAGCGGCGCAAAAACGGCGAGCACGATGAGAAAGAGAATAAAGCCGCCGGCGACGACGACTTTGGGATCCGAAACCAGGCGGCCCGCAATCGACGGCGGCTGTGGGCCGGCCTGCGTTGCCGCCGTCTTTGCGTTTGTGGACCAATGTTCCACGTCGCCACTCAGGCGTGCCGCAGCCGCGGATTGAGCGCCGCGACCGAGAGATCGATTCCAATATTAATCAGGATGAAAATCAGCCCGAACAGCAACACCAGGCCCTGGATCAATGGAAAGTCGCGATTGATGATGGCGTCGATGGCGAGATTGCCGATGCCTGGATAGGCGAATATCCGCTCGACGATCACGGTGCCGCCGATCAGAAACGTGAATTGCACGCCGGTCAGCGCCAGTGTCGGTCCGATCGCGTTGCGCAACGCTTCCTGCAACACCAGGCGCAGTTCGCCGAAACCCTTGATCCGCGCGAGCAGCACATAATCCTGCAACATCGCTTCCTTCAGCGACTGCTTGAGCAGCCGCACAATTACGGCGGCGAGCGGCAGCGCGAGCGCCAGTGCCGGCATGATCATGTGGCTCAGGATGTCGCCGGCGACGGCGAAGCGGTCGGTGAGTATGCTTTCGGCGAGATAAAACCGGGTCGTGAAACCTTCCGCCAGCGCAGGATCGATTCGGCCCGTCAACGGCAAGACCGGCAGCGCGACGGCGAACAGCAGGACCAGGGCCAGCGCCCAGATGAAATCGGGCACCGCGAGCATGATGGAATTCAAACCGTCAATCACCGCTTCGCCGGGCGTACGCCGCAGCAGCGTGCCGACCACGGCAACGCTGCCGCCGAGCGCAACGGCAACGATCAGCGCCATGACCGCGAGTTCGAGCGTGGCCGGCAGCCGCGATGCCAGCACGTCGGTTACATGGCGATGCAGCGTGATCGAGGTGCCAAAGTCGCCGGTGACGATGCCTTCACTCCAGATCCAGAACTGGGTGAGGATCGGCGCGTCGAAGCCGTAGCGCGCCTTGAGCGCAGCGATATCGGCAGCGGTTGCGCCCGGTCCGATCATCATCGCCACCGGATCGCCCGGCACGACGCGCAGCAACACGAACACAATCACCGCCACGCCGGCAAGCGTGACGAGCGCCATGGCCGCGCGATTGACGATGACGGCAAGCAACATGCACGGTCCTTAAACCTGACGATGGGCCGCCGCGCCCTAGTGGAGCGGATTTGACATTCGCTGCTTAATTAGCGGCGAATTCGTGAGGCGAATGTCAAATCCAAAGCTCCACTAAAACTCATAGCTTGCTAGTGGTCCTTTTGATTCTAACATTCGCATGAGAGCCTTCCGACCACGGATGCGAATGTTAGAATCGGACCACTAGGGCGCGGCGGCGGACCGCATCGACGGAAATTACGCTTTCGAGACCAGCGTCGCCGGCTGCAAGGCGCCAGACGTGTTCGGTATGACCTTGAGGTCGGCTTTGTAGAGGATCGGCTGAAAATATTGCAGTAGCGGCAGCACGTAGCCCTGCTCGGCAATATAGCGGTCGACCGCTTTCCAGCCGGCAATGCGCTTGGCCTCGTCCTTCTCACCCCACAGCGGTCCGATCTTGGCGTCGAGATCGTCCGAATGCCAGCCCGAATGCGGCGACTTGGAGAACATGGCGTGACCTGTCGACGTTGACGGATCGCCGATCGCGTTGCCCCAATTGTAGAACGCCGCCGGCGCGAGCTTGTGCGACATGCGCAGCTCGAAATGCTTGGCGATTTCGTAGACCTCAATGTTCGCGTCGATGCCGACGTTGCGCCACATGCCGACGATCGCCTGGATCATCTCGTAGTCCTTCGGCTTGTAGCCGCGCGTCGTTTGGATGGTGAACTTGACCGGCTTTTCCTTGGAATAGCCGCTCTTGGCCAGGAGTTCGGCCGCGAGCTTCGGATCGTGCGCGACCTTGATGGTGGGGTCATAAGCTTCGTATTCCGGCGCCAGGAGGGTGTCGATGCGCGTGCCATAGCCGCGCAGGAGCCGCTTGATGATCGCGTCCTTATCGACGGCATGGCACATGGCAAGACGAACATTCTTATCGTCCATCACGCCGCCGTTGGTGATGAAGATCATGCCAATGTCGGAAATCGGCTTGCATTCACCTTTCAGGCCGGCCTTCACGCGCAGCCGGTCGTATTCCTCATACGGCACTTCCAGGGTGATGTCGGAGGAGCCGCTTTCGATTTCGGCGACGCGGCTGGTCGCATCTGGCACGAATTTGAAGACCACCGTCTCGAAGGCGGGCTTGCCGCCCCAGTATTTCGGATTGGCCTTGAGCCGCAGATAGGCGTTGCCCTCGTAGGCGTCGACCATATACGGGCCGGTGCCGATCGGCTTCTTCTCGAAACCTTCCGGGCCTACTTTTTCCCAATAACTCTTCGGCAGCACATAGCCGGAGAGGAAGGCCATCCACTTAAACAAATCGGGCTCGTACTGGATGACATCGGCGGTGATCCGCTGACCGTCGATCTTGTAATTGCCAATGCCCTGCCAGACGAACGCGACCATGTTCCCGTTCTTGGCATCAGCCTCGTGCTGCAAACTCCAGACCACGTCCTCGGGCGTGAACGGGGTGCCGTCATGCCAGACGACGTCTTTGCGCACATCCATCCACACCTTGGACTTGTCGTCGTTCCAGCCCCACGCTGTGAGCAGGCCCGGCTCGAAGGCGAGGTTCGGCTTCTGGCCGATGTACTGATCGAAGATCGAGCGATACATCGCCTGGATGGTTGGATTGACCGATGACGGCCCGGCATCCGGATTGAAAGACGGCAGATTGACATTGTAGGCGATGTTGAGCGTGTTGCCGGCCGCCGCAGTGGCGAAGCGTTGCGGTGCAAGAACTGAAGCAAGCAAGCCGCCGCCGGTGACGAGGGCCTGACGACGCGTGACGTGGAACATGATGACACTCCCCCTCTAACCGCCGAGGCAGGCGGCAACTCGTGGGCTCGACTCTACGCGGAAATGCATAGCCGGTCGGCACCGCAGGCAGTTACTTTAAGCCTAAAGGAACAGGCGGACAAGCTGAGGCATTGGGCTTTTTTCCCGCATTTTTGGGCATCATTTTGCCGCTCGAGAAGGAGCCGCCGGCGGCAGCGCCGATCGCCCTGTTCGTGGCCCGCGCAAGCGCCGCATGGCGAAGCCGTTGCAAGACGAATGGGAAGGTTTCATATGTACTGCGTCAGCGGATAAACTGATCGGGCGGCGGCGGCGCGGAGGTTTTCATGGCGGAACGGTCGTTCGCGCGCGAAGTCGAGGATCTCAAGCTCGGCAGTGGTGAAGAATTCCGCGGCGAAGGAATTCTCGCCATCACCAAGGCGTTGTTGCAATCCGGCGTCTCCTATGTCGGCGGCTATCAGGGTGCGCCGATTTCGCATCTGATGGACGTGCTTGCCGACGCCAAAGATGTGCTCGACGATCTCGGCGTGCATTTTGAGAATTCGGCTTCCGAAGCGGCGGCGGCCGCGACACTGGCGGCGTCGGTGAATTATCCGATCCGCGGCGCGGTCACGTTCAAGGCGCCGGTCGGCATCAATGTCGCCTCCGACGCGATCGCCAATCTGGCGTCAGGCGGGGTGACCGGCGGCGCGCTGATCATCATCGGCGAGGATTACGGCGAAGGCTCCTCGATCATGCAGGAGCGCTCCCACCCCTTCGCCATGAAATCGCAAATCTGGCTGCTCGATCCGCGTCCGAATCTGCCGACAATCGTGAAAATGGTCGAAGACGGCTTCGAGCTGTCGGAGGCTTCGCATACGCCGGTGATGCTGGAAGTGCGCATCCGCGCCTGTCACGTGCACGGCCGCTTCATGGCCAAGGACAACAAGAAGCCGGATTTCACGCTGCGCCAGGCGCTGGAAAATCCGCGGCGCGACACCGACCGGGTGGTGCTGCCGCCGGCCTCCTACATGCACGAACGGGAAAAGATCGAGCAGCGCTGGCCGGCGGCGGTGAAATTCATCAAAGAGCGCAAGCTCAACGAATTCTTCGGACCAGAGATTGCCGACACCGGCATTGTGGTCCAGGGCGGCATGTATAATTCGGTGATGCGCTCGTTGCAGCAGCTCGGCCTCGCCGACGTCTACGGCGAGACCTCGGTGCCGATCTATTGTCTCAACGTCACCTACCCGCTGATCGACGACGAAGTCGCCGCTTTCGCCGCCGACAAAAAGGCGATCCTCGTGGTCGAGGAAGGTCAGCCGGAATTCATCGAGCAGGCGCTCAACACCATTCTGCGCCGCCGCGATATCCAGACCAGGATTTGCGGCAAAGACGTGCTGCCGATGGCGGGCGAGTACACGCCGCAGGTCGTCACCAAGGGCATCAAAGGTTTCCTCGAACTGCACGGGAAAAATCTGCTCGGCAATTCACCGCCGCCGCCCGATGCATCGGCGGTGCTCGCCGATCCGAAACTCAAGGAGCTTGCCAAGACGGTGCCGCCGCGGCCGCCGAGCTTCTGCATCGGCTGTCCGGAACGGCCGATCTTCGCCGCCATGAAGCTCGTGCAACAGGAGCTTGGGCCGCATCAGATCGCCGGCGACATCGGCTGCCATTTGTTCGCCAGCCTGCCGCCCTTCAACATCGGCGCCACTACGATGGGCTATGGCCTGGGGCCGGCATCCTCCTCGGCCTTTAACGTCAAGGCCGACAAAAAACCGATTTCCATCATCGGCGACGGCGGCTTCTGGCACAACGGCCTTTCGACCAGCATCGCCAATGCCGTCTACAACAAGCAAGACCAGGTGATCATGGTCGTCGATAATTTCTATTCGGCGGCGACCGGCGGCCAGGACATTCCATCATCGCGCGCGATCAATCCGGCGCGTGCCACCAACAACACCATCGTCAACGCGGTGAAGGGCGTCGGCGCAACATGGGTGCGGCACACCGACCGCACTTATGACGTTGGCTGGATGCGCGACACGCTGCGCGAAGCGTTGACCTCGAAAGAAAGCGGCCCAAAAATCATCGTCGCGTCCTCGGAATGCATGCTGAACAAACAGCGGCGGGTGAAACCGCTGTTTCAAAAATCGGTGCGCGACGGCGAGCGCAAAGTGCGCGAGCGCTTTGGCGTCGACGAAGACGTGTGCACGGGGGATCACGCCTGCATCCGGCTTTCCGGCTGTCCCTCGCTCTCGGTCAAGCACACCGACGATCCGCTCAAGGACGATCCGGTAGCCTCGATCGACAACAATTGCGTCGGCTGCGGCAATTGCGGCGAAGTGTCGGAAGCCGCCGTGCTTTGTCCGTCATTCTACCGCGCCGACATTATTCATAATCCATCGCGATGGGATCGCTTTCTCTCCGACATGCGGCGCTCGGTGATCGGCTTCCTGCAACGCCGCCGCGAGGCCCGCCGGATCGCGTTTGCCGATTAACGCGAAGGCCAGGCACCCATGAACGCCCCGACAGCAACGCCAAAAACGCCGACGCGGTACACCACCGAACGGCCGATCTGCATCGCCGTTATGGCGATGGGCGGCCAAGGCGGCGGCGTGCTAGCCGATTGGATCGTCGAACTCGCCGAGGCGGAAGGCTGGCATGCCCAGTCCACATCGGTGCCCGGCGTCGCGCAACGTACCGGCGCCACGATCTATTACGTCGAAATGCTGCCGCCCAAAGCCGGACGCGCGCCGATCTTGTCGTTGATGCCGGCGCAAGGCGAAGTCGACGTGGTGCTGGCGGCCGAATTGATGGAAGCCGGGCGTTCGATGCTGCGCGGACTGGTAACGCCCGACCGAACCACCCTCATCGCCTCGACGCATCGTTTGTATTCGACCGCCGAAAAGGAAAAGCCGGGCGACGCCACCGCCGATCCGGCCGTGGTGATCGACGCCGCCGGCGTCGCCGCCAAGCGCACGATCGCCTTCGACATGGAAGCGCTGGCGAACAAGAATAACAGCCACATCTCCGCTTGCCTGTTCGGAACGCTCGCCGCATCCGGCACCTTGCCGTTCGAACGCGAGAGCTTCGAATCCATTATCAAAGCCGGCGGCAGAGGCATCGCGCCGAGCCTGAAGGCTTTCGGCGCCGCTTACGATGCGGCAAAGCAACCGCCGGATCCGGCCGCCGCGCGCCCGGTACTTAGTCGGCCCGGCAAACACTTTGCCCCGCTTCCGGCTTCCGCCGGGCGTCCCGACCTTGACAAACTGCTGGCCCGCATCCGCGAATTTCCGGCGCCGCTGCACGCCATGCTGTTCGCCGGCGTCAAGCATCTCGTCGATTTCCAGGACCCGGCCTATGCCGGCGAATATCTCGACCGCGCGGGCGCACTTCACCGGCTCGATGTCGGCAACGGCGGCGCCGGCAAATCGTTTGCATTCACCGCCGCCGCGGCCAAATACATCGCCATCGCGATGGCCTACGATGACGTGATCCGCGTCGCCGATCTCAAGACCCGCAGCAGCCGCTATGAGCGCGTGTTGCACGACAACAGCGTCGGCGACGGGCAGATCGTTTACACGACCGAATACATGCATCCACGGCTTGAGGAAGTCGCCGGCACGATGCCCGCCCCGCTCGGCCGTTTCCTCGAAGCATTTCCGGCGTTATTCGGCTGGGCTTTCCGCAAAGGACGCCGCGTGCGCTCGGGCACGATCCATTGGTTCCTGATGCTTTACGGGCTGGCGATGCTCAAGCCGATCCGCCGCACGACGCTGCGGCACAAGCGGGAAATGGCGCATCTGGAGACATGGCTTGCGGTCGCCACCGCCCAGGTGGCGAAGAACTACGATGTCGCGGTCGAAGCGCTCAATGCACGGCGGCTGGTCAAGGGATATTCCGATACCCATGCGCGCGGCGAATCGAAGTTCGATCGGGTGATCGGCGCGGTGCCGGTGCTGGCGACGCGCGCCGACGGCGCCGACTGGATGCGCCGCCTGCGCGACGCCGCCTTGCTTGACGAAAAAGGCATCGCGCTCGACGGCGCGCTCAAGACTATCGCGACGCTGTAGCGGCCGCTCAGGCGGCACGAAGTCCGGGGCGCGGCAAGCGAACAGGTGCCTGCGCCGATCGTGTTGTTTCGGGTCCAACGCCCGGTGACGACAAATGGCCCTTGATGACCGCAAATAGTGGCCCTTGACCGCCCAGCACGTCGCAGCGGTTTAGTGATCGTAAGTTACAACTCCGGGGCGACCTGCACCTTCACGTGAAAGCCTTTGATCTGTTGGTGAGCCGCGCCGACGCGCGTAACACGTTATCTGCTATTTGGAGTTGGTTTTTGTCTTCAACTCAATTAAAAGTCTTTTTTGGAAACGTTGGGCTGGCGGGGGCTGTCCCCATCGTTTACCGCCAACCCATCATTGTGCCAGTTGCGCCATCTCGCGCACCTGCACTGCTTTGGTTGGCCTTACGCGGTAACCTATGCCGAAAATGAAACGACACACGGCCGCAGAAATCGCGGCCAAGCTTGATCAAGCCGAAAAGCTTTTCGCGGCGGGCCACACGCAGAGCCAGGTTGCGGGCATGTTCAAGATCAGCGTGATGACGCTGCACCGCTGGCGCAAAGCAAGACCATTCGCCGCTCCGAGCGATCAGGAGCTGGCGATAATTCGCGCATATCCTGAACTGCTGCCGCGTCCGCGTCCGCGTGCGCGCGCGGGGTCGGGCCGCACGCTGATTTCGCAACTCGAGACCGAAAATGCGTACCTGCGGAAACTTGTGATCGACCTTTTGCTGGAGAAAATTCGCCAATACAGCCATCGGCAAGCGGACGACCTGGATGACGACGGCACCTCGCGACGGCGCGACCGAGGAAGCAAGGGCGCCGCGATCGGCCGGAAATCGCGCTCTCTTCCAACACCCGGTTTGAGGTGAGACGTCCAAGGCGGTTTCGCCTGAGGCGAGCAATTGCACGAGTGGACGCGGCGAGCTTCAATAATCCGTGACTGACCGGCCGCCTAAACGTTTAACTTTTCCAGCTCCTGCACAACACAGACCGCACCGGCAACGTGGCCATCGGCGTACCGGACTGGCGCCGCCGCCATCCGAACAAAGATTTGTTGGCCGTCATTGGTGTTGTGGATGAATTCAATCCCTGGAATTACGGTTTCGCCGCGCAAAGCGCGCGCGTTCGGCCAGTGGGACGGATCGAGCGGACACCCCTCGGTATCGAATGTTTGCCATCGATGGATCGCCTCCGGGTCGCGCGAGGGAATTTTTTCAGGTGCGTAGCGCCGCATCGGAAGGTTAGCTAACGTCCAAACGCCGGTGTGATCGGTCAAACCAAATCCAAACGGCATTTGATCGAGGAGTGAAGCGAGCCGTGCCTCGCTCTCGGGACGATCAGTCCCTGGGCGTTCACCACCGAGCAGCTCAGCGGCATGGCGTGCGACCATGTCCAGGAGTTGCTCCAAATCTCCGCTCGCAAAGGTCTTTGTCAAAGCGGCCAATTTGGCCTCTTCCTCCACGAGCAGGTCGCTGATGATCTGCCGCTTCGCGACGTCGCGCTCGCCCGCCAGCTTGTGGCGGTAATGCTCAACCGTGAGCCGCGCAATGAGAATGCGTTGATCCATCGGTCAATCTCACCCCCCGCCATCAAAAGCGGGCGCTGGCGATCAAACGCGCGTTGCGAAATGGCAAGCTCGCGCCGGAACAGACCTGGATCGGAGATACAGGTTGTTCAATGTCTTCGGCGCGATTTGCGGCGTGCAGCGCCGCCGCGCATGAATTTGAGCGAGCCTTCCGGCGGCAAAGGTCACTTGGCACCGCCCGAAAACGATTTGCTGATAGCGTCGAGGCGGTGAATCGTACCTACAGGGATAGGGACACCATGAGCGTCAAAAACAACTCCGTTTGTGCATCCGGATGCACCGGTGGTCCGGCCGGTGGCATTATCGAAACGCGCCCAGGCGCATTCTTGATTTCCGACTTGGTGCGCGATTATTCCGGTTCGGTCGACTGCGGACACTTGCTCGGCAGGAGCGTCGAACTGAAACGACGACATCGCCCACTTGGCCGCAAAAAAGCCGACGGCTATTAAAACGAACGTACATAATGAAGCCACTAACCCGAAGGCCGGGCGTCGCCGCCGCTTCTTGGCGATTTTCTTCATGAATGACCGCCCTTAGCCATCGGATCAAATGGAATAAACTCCACTCCGACCGAGGTGGGTGAGCGCCAGGCCACCGAACACTGGCGGCGCAGTCGCCCATCATGGGAAAGGACAAGCACAAAGTAATCGGGAAGCTGGATACCCTTACGGAGTTCCAGGCGAGCGCCGCCGGCGGACAGATCCGTCATCGTACAATCGATGAAATCCGAGCTACCTTCGACGGCGATGCGCATTCGCGTGTAAACGGCGCGCCGCCTTTGGCGCCGCTTGTCGGATCGCGGTGCGGGTTTATCGCGCGGTTGGTTCATGACGGACCGACAGCGGCGCGACGGCCGCGACTAATGGCTTCAATCTAGGGGGGACAGCCTCCTGGGCGGCTGACTGGCGCACCTGCCAAAAGCGCAGAACCCTACCGGCGCCGGCCTGGGACAAACTGAAATAATCCTCACGCGCCGCCTCCAGCGCCTGATCGGATAGCGGGCGTGCGATCAAGCGGTTGCTCAGAATGGCTCGAACTGTTGACCAATCCAACCCGGCCACCTTGCACGGAATGAGCCAGCCCTCGCGGCGATCGCTTTGCAGGAGGACGTCCACCAGCGTCATCGGCGCGCCGCACATCGACGACAGCGCCGCCAACAGGTCCGCGTAATGGTCGGTTCTTGCCAATTCCAAAATGACGGCTTCGTTGAGCTCGCCCTTGTTCTTCAGCGCGGCAACCTGGACCCGGGCGGCCGCGAAATCACGCTTCTTTTGCAGATCCGCTTCGTGCTGCGTGTCCTCGCAAATAGCCGCCAGCACGTGCCGGATCCGATCACGGCTTTCCGGACCTGCTAAAGCCAGCAGCCGCGATCGAACCACCTCGGTGGCACGCAGCAACAGCTGCCGAAAGATCGCCAAGGGAACATCAAATCGCAGCCCGACGCTCTCGGCCAAATGCTCATCTTTCTCGGCGTGTTTTGCCAGCGTCGCAAAGCCACTTTCGGAAAAGTCGGCGCCGGCATTTTCAGCTAGCGTGTGAATTACATCGCGGTCGCCGCGCCGCAGCAGCACATCCGTAACCTGCGTCGCGACCGTCGGGCGCGCCGCGATGGCCAAAAGGTGGCCCAGGTTTTTGGTGCTGGCGACGTCCACCAGATCGGCGTCGGTGAGCCGTGTCGATCGCCGCAAGACGGGCGCCGCGACCGTGATGTCATCATCGCGCGCCAGTCGTCTGACGACTTCGATCGGCGCGTTATTTACCGGCGCAAGCCGTTGACTGAGCTCGGTGAGAGCCTTGCCCTGAATTCGCTTGATCAGGTGACCTAAGACGTCGTCGAAAACCTCGATCTGCTGATCGCTGAATCGGTCGGCACCGGCCACGAAAAGATCGGTGATGCGGCGCAGAGTATCTACGCGCTTGTCCTTCGAGCCGCTCTGGATTGCATCTTCCAGCTCAGCAATAAGCGAGGGGGTTTGTCCCATGGGCACAGCAGTTAGGCCTGCGAAACTCGCACTCCGGGCCGGATTCAAACTTTCCGAATTGACGAATGTTATATCCAATGTTGTAAACAACACATGAAGGTCGGGTGATATATCGAAGAATGTTATAGGCAGATCGTCGCGGGAGGCGGGGCGGCCCGAGAGGCGTGCGCGATACTGCTGTCCGCCGGGCGACGAAGCGTCGCGCGCTCGACGACTACTCTGGGCCATCGCGCGGGTGCGCGCCGGCAGCGCCGGCAGATTATTTGGCGTCGTGAAAGATAATGCCGAGAGTATGTCGCATGCCGCTGCGAATGCGGCTGACGCCATGCCGAAGATTAACGCGATACTCGCCGCGCGTGCCTTTGACCGGACGGTTGTGAACGGCGAAAGCCACCGCGTCGCCTTGCCGCAACGGCACCACTTCCGCCCTGCTTTGCATGCGCGGCCGCTGCTCGGTGATGACAAATTCCCCACCGGTGAAATCGCGCCCGGGTTCGGACAGCAGGATCGCGACCTGAAGGGGAAACGCCAGATCGCAGTAGAGGTCCTGGTGCAGGCAGTTAAAATCGCCCGCTCCGTATTGCAAAAGCAACGGCGTCGGCCGCGGCTGGCCGTGCTGATGGCATTCCCGCATGAAGTCCGCATGCTGCTGCGGATATCGCCGCGCGAGGCCCATTCGTTCATTCCAAGTGTTGGCGACCGCGCGGAGAGGCGGATAGAGCGCGGCGCGCAGCCAGCCAACCAGATCGGGCAGCGGATATTTGAAATAGCGATATTCGCCTTTGCCGAAGCCGTGGCGCGCCATGTGGATAAGGCTGCGAAAATGCTGTTCCTGTGCATAGAGCGCGGCGATCTCGCGGCACTCTTGCGGCGTCATCAGCATTTCGACCCGCGTGCAGCCGAAATCGTTCAGCTCGCTGGCGATCGTCGTCCAATCGTATTTTGATACGCGCCGCTCGATAGATTCCGCCGACGCCGCCTGCGCCATTGCCACGTTCATGTCGGTGCCTCCTCCGAACTCAAGTCGCAACATTGCAAGGCCGGAAGCGTTCGCCTCCGCTCCGCGGCTGCCGCTGTCATTTGCCGCCGAACAACAAGCGAAGCGACCCGATACCTGCGAATGGCGCCAATGCTTCGAACGTCGCGCACAAGGCGCGGACGCAAATCGTTCGGAGAGCGGCGCGAGAGTTACGCCAGCGCCTTTCCCAGCAGAAAGCCCGAGCCGCCGCCGAGCCCCGGGCCAGGATGCGTCGAGGCGCCGATGTGATAAAGCCGCGCAACCGGCGTGCGGTGATTGACGGAATTGTGGAACGGCCGCCACAGGAAAAACTGGTCGACGCCGCAAAAGCCGCCGTAAGGATCGCCGCCGACGAGATTGACGTTGAGCGCTTCAAGGTCGGCGGGCGAATACGCTTTGCGCGCAATCACGTTGTCGCGGAAGTTTTCGATGTGGGCGGACAGGATCGCTTCGATCCGGTCGGCGTATTTTTCGCGTACCGCGTCAGTCCACCGGCCGTCCGCGGGCACCGCGATCTCGCCGGCGGCATCGCCCTTCACGACACGCGGCGCTTCCGGCAATTGCAGCCACAGGATCGACGCGCCTGGCGGGCAACGGCTTGGATCGAGCGCCGCCGGTTGACCGACGCAGATCGTCGGCACCGCCGGCAACATGCCGCGTTCGGCTTCGTTGGCGGCTTTCGACACGCCGTCGAGCCCCGGCGTCAGATGCGTGAGCGCGACCCCGGCAAGCGCTGGCGCTTTCCATTTGGGCGGCACCTTCAGCGCATAATGAACCTGCATGTTGCCTTTGCCGTAGCGATACCGCGCGACGGATTCGCTCACGTCCGGCGGCAAGGTCACGCCGGCCAGCAGCCGGGTATAGAGCTGGTTCGGCGTCACCGAACAGATCACGCCTTGCGCCGCCTCGATCTCGCGGCCGCCGGCGAGCCGGACACCACGCGCCGCGCCGCCGGCACCGACCAGCACCTGTTCCACGTCGGCGCCGACGATAATGTCGCCGCCCTGATCGCGGATCAGGCGCTCGAACGCAGCGAGCAGATTCTTCGCACCGCCCTTGACGATCGGCGCGCCTGCGACTTCCAGCGCAAAGGCGATGACTTTGGCCATTTCGCCCGAATAGGCGCTCTCGGGACCGAGGCCGGTATGCAGCACCCAGGGCGCGAACAGGGCGCGGACCAGCTCCGATTGAAACCGCGTCTCCAGCCAGCCGCGCGCGGTGCCGAGCGCTTCGCCGAAGAATGTCGCAAGGCCGCGCAGGCCGCGCCCCCAGGCTTCGCGCGCCACCAGCTTGAGCATGGTCCACGACCACAGCGAGCCGCCGAGCAGCGCAAAGATGAACGGCGCATCGGCGCCGATGCGATTGATGTCGGCGTCGAAGCGTGCGCCATCGCCGGCAGCAAATTGCTCGAACGCGGCGATATTCGCCTTGCGATCCATTTTGAGGATCGCGTAGCGGCCATCCGGCAGCAGCACAGCGGTCGGCGTCGGCGAATGCGCGAATTCAAGCCCGCGCTTTGCCAGTTCGGGACCAAGTTCGGCAAACGCCGGCGAGGTGACGAACAGGACGAAAGTCGTCGCCATCACGTCGTGGAGAAAGCCCGGCGCGGTGATTTCCTCGGTCCGGATGCAGCCGCCGATCCGGTCGTTGCGCTCGACGACGACGACTTTGCGGCCCTTGCGCCCCAGCAACGCCGCGGCCACCAGCGCATTGATCCCGCTGCCGACGATCACAAAATCGGGCTTTGTCATTGTTCGATCATGCTACTGCACAGCGACAATCTCGACATGTTCCCCTCCCCCTTGGGGTACTGCCCCTTTACCCCCAGAAGGGACCACTCGGCTCCGGCAAAAGGGGCCACCCCATCACAATGTCACCGATTCGTTCTCCACAGGTTGGTCCCCGGTCGGGTCTGCGTCGTGATATGAATCCCGCTCAAGAGGGGCTCGGGGCCCTAATTGCCTTTATTGCGGAGGGCTTTTCGATGGGGACCGAACTAGACCTGTTCCATTTCGACGGAGATAGGCCAAACTTTGAGGCGTGTGGGCAGCAAAACGGGTTCAAATTTTGGTGTGCATCAAAGTTAATGGAGTGCCTTGGTTATACAACCATGGGTCCCATCTTGAAGGCCGTAAACAACGCTATCGCCGCTTGCGCTACCTTGGGCATTCCCATCAACGATAACTTTCAGGAAATGAATCATCCTGAACACGGCCGAGATTGGAAACTATCACGGTTCGCCTGCTACATGACGGTGATGAACGGCGACGCGCGCAATGCAAAGGTTGCGCAAGCGCAAGCGTATTTCATCACGATGGCAGAGGCGTTTCGCCAATACGTGCAAGAAGCGGACGGTGTTGAACGTGTTTTAATCCGTGGAGAAATGGTTGACCGCGAGAAGGCTCTAAGCGGCACGGCGAGTGCCCACGGAGTAGAGAATTACGCATTCTTCCAAAACGCCGGGTATCGGGGCATGTACAATATGGACCTCGCACAAATTCGAGTGAAAAAGGCAGTTCCTGCAGGTCGTTCTCCGCTCGATTTCATGGGCAAGACAGAATTGGCCGCCAATTTATTCCGCATCACGCAAACCGATGAAAAAATTCGCAACGAGTCCATCCGTGGACAGAAACCACTTGAGCGAACTGCTGAACAGGTGGGAAAGAAAGTTCGCGATACTATGATTTCTCTAAGCGGCACGAAGCCGGAGTCACTGCCTCGCGCGCCAGACCTCCGAGAGGTACAGAAGGGCATCAAGCGTTCGGCTCGGGAGTACCAAAAGCTGGGCAGCCCGACGAAGAGTGCAAAGGAATAAAGCTTCGGGATCTGGCTCAATCGAAAAGGTCACCTTGGATTACCCGGAACGACTTGTGGCGCTGCGCCGGGGTTGGCGTCGGCTTAGTAGGGACAGCCTTAAGAGCCGCATCGATTAGCTCGCTGATCGACCACACACGGTCAGCAATCCCAAGCGCCATTGCGGGCGTCATCCGCAACGCTTCATGGGTCCTGCAGAGATTGTAGAACGCGACGTAAAGGCCGACTGCCGCCAAGTGGCAGTCAATCTTCTTGCTAAAACCGTTGCTCAACCGCGCAAATCGTTTTGACGCCATGCGTAGCGTCAAATTCGACCGCTCAACGTAGCTGGTCGAAATCTCTTCCGGATCGCCTGCGTAGGCTACACGTTCTACTGCTACTACTTGCGCAGGGCTGTAGCGCCGTGATGCTTCGGTTACGTTGAGGTTGGTTACGCTATAGGTTTTGTTGATGACGCCGTGCGAGGCGCGTTGGCCGAACGCAACTGACGTTTCGGGGATGTACCCCCCGCGTCCTTACCGCTAGACGATCCCCGCGCCACACAATGAAAAACGCCTCGCCCGTTTGACGACGGGTGGGGCGCTCTGCGTTGTGGGTCATGCTTAGCAGAGGGGCTCTAATATGCTTGACATTTGTGTTGTCAAGCATGATTATTATGCATGCTAAGCATGGAGAGTCGTCGTGGATAAAACAAAATCCAAAGCCGGGAAGATCGGCGGCGCGCGACGGGCTGAGATATTGCCGCCAATGCGGCGCTCTGAAATTGCCCGAGATGCCGCCCGCCGCCGATGGGCAGATGAAGGAAAATCACTCCCGATGCTCGCTAAGTACGGGGCCTTAGATAGGCCCCTTAAAATCGGGGAAATCGAAATACCCTGTTATGTGCTGGCTGATGGAACACGGGTGCTTGCTCAGCGCGGCCTACAGGGGGGTATAGGGCTATCTTTGGGCGGCGGTAGTCGCGGCGCGCGGCGAATTGCCGAATTGATGGAGAGTTTGGCCGAAAAAGGCATAGATATCAGAGGCTTAATCGCGCGCGTCAATTCCCCAATTCGCTTTATTCCACCGCACGGTGGCTCCGCGGCAGATGGATATGAAGCTACGATCTTGCCCGATATTTGCGCGGTGATTATCGACGCTGGCCGCCAAGATAAACTTGGCAAGCAGCGCGCTCATTTGGCCGAGCGGGCAGCCATTCTTCAGCACGGATTCGCTACTGTCGGTATCATTGCGCTAGTTGATGAGGCGACCGGCTATCAGGATTTCCGGCAACGCGACGCGCTCGCCCGCATTCTGGAAAGATTTGTCGCAAAGGAATTGCGGCCTTGGGTCAAAACATTTCCGTCCGAATTTTACAGACAGATTTTCCGTCTCAATGATTGGCCATACGACGAACATGCTGGCCGTCCTGGCGTCATTGGCCATTGGACCAACAACATCATTTACAAGCGTCTAGCTCCGGGGGTGTGGGAAGAATTGAAGCGCCTCACTCCGAAATCGCCGTCCGGATATTATAAAAACAAGCTATTCCAACGATTGACTGAGGATGTTGGTCATCCAAAATTGCGTGAACATTTGGCCGCAGTTGTCATGCTCATGAAATACTCTCCGAATTGGAAAGTATTTATGGACCGACTCGACATGGAGTTTCCCCAATGGGGCAAGAACTACCTGCTTCCATTCCCGGATGACTACGCGCCGCCTGACGCCGAAGCAATGAAAGAGGCCGCCAACTGAGGCGGCCTCTGGGATGCTATTTCGGAACAGTAAACAGGGCTATTCGTATCTTTCCCACATTGACCGTATCAATCAATGATCCGCTGAAAATGCGCTTTCGTCCCCTGCGAGGGACAAGCTGATAGCCGCCACGGGTCATGCGTTCGCCTTTGCGGGCGCGCGCGGCTCTGATCGTAATCATCCTAGCCATGAACGTTTCCCCCTTATGTTGTCGCCCTATCATTACTAACGCGAAAATTGCATTAGCGAAAAGGGGCCACCTCCACTTTCAAAAGGGACCAGAGGCAGGGGCCAGTACCTCCCCTTGTGGGGAGGGGTCAGGGGTGGGGGGTGTGGCTCGCAAATCCGCGAGTGGGTTACCCCCTCCCTAACCCAAGGGCTGAGGGAACAGGAATGAAGCAGCGCGCACCCTTCTGAATATTCTACTTCCTCGGCACGAGCGCCAGCACACGCAGCGGGCTGCCGGTGCCTTTGACGATCTTCAACGGCGCAGCGATCAAGATCGCGCCTTTCGGCGGCAGCTTGTCGAGCTGACACAGGCTGGCCAGACCGTAGCGATTGCTCTTGTGCATGAACGTGTGCGCGGGAAACGGCGGATCCATGCCACCGGCGGAACCGGCGTCGGTGCCGATACATTCCGAGCCCCAGCCGATGACGCCCTTGTCGACCAGATAGTGAATCGTCTCGGCCGCAGGCCCCGGCGAATGCGGACCCTTGTCGTCGGCATTGAGGAATTTCTCTTCGCTGTCGTTGCGCTTGTACCAATCGGTGCGCATCAGCACCCAACAGCCAGCCGGGATGTCGCCGTACTTTTTCTCCCACGCCTTCACGCCCTCGACGGTGAGCAGGAAGTCGGGATTCTTCGCCGACTCCGCCGAGCAGTCGATGACGCAGGCCGGCGCCACGAAATTTTTCACCGGAATGGTATCGGTGCTGCCGTCCTTGTAATCGCGGCCGCTGATCCAGTGCACCGGCGCGTCGAAATGGGTGCCGGAATGCTCACCGAGCTTCAACCAGTTCCACGCCCAGAACGGGCCGTCCTTGTCGTAATTCGAAATCGCATGCATCTCGATCGGCGGGGTGTTCTTGCCGATCTGCGGCGGCAGCTTGATCAGCGGGGTTTCGGGGCCAAGCGGCGCGGACAAATCCACCACCTCGATGGCGCCGGACGCAAGCGCCGAAGCAACGTCGCTGAGAACTTGGGTACTGGTCATGCGATTTTCTCCGTCGCGCGCGATGAAAGGGGTGGATGGGCCGTTACAAGTGCGGCTTGGCCGGATGCCTAGCCGGAACATTTTAGATATGAAATATCTGCGCTGGCAAGCAAGCAAAACGTGACATCATCCGCTCATTCCCGCGCCGGCGGGAATCCAGACACGGAAACCGATACCCGCTTGCGCGGGGCCGAGCGGAATAAACCAGCGAGACGCGGATGGCCTACGACGCAATCGTGATCGGCGCCGGAGTGAACGGCCTGGCGGCGGCGCTGCATCTTTCCGCCAAGGGCTGGAAGGTGCTGGTCGTCGAGCGCGCACAAGTGGCCGGTGGCGCGGTCAAGACGGCAGAAATCACCCTCCCCGGCTTTCGCCACGATCTCTACGCGATGAATTTGGGACTGTTTGCCGGCTCGCCGTTTTTTGCCGCGCATAAGGATCGCCTGCTTGCCCACGGCCTCGATTTCGTCGGCGCGGAACGGTGTTTCGCAACCGCATTCCCGGATGGCGGCTGGCTCGGGGTGGAAAAGAACGTTGCCGCGAACGCCGAGCGGATCGCCCGCTTTAGTCCGGCGGACGCCGCCAGGTGGCATGCCATGACGGCTGCGTTCGGCGCGGACGCGCCGCATATCTTCGGGCTTCTCGGTTCGCCGTTGCCGTCGTGGCAGGCGTTGCGCGTGGCTTTGCGTGCGTGGCGGACGCGCGGCACCGCGTGGGTGGCCGAGACGGTGCGGCTCCTGCTCGCTTCGCCGCGCGAATGGCTCGACGAGAATTTCGAGAACGAAAAGCTCAAGACCATGCTGGCGATGTGGGGCATGCATCTGGATTTTTCGCCCGATTGCGCTGGCGGTGCGCTGTTTCCGTATCTGGAAGCGATGGCGGATCAAGCCTTTGGCATGGCGCTCGGGCGCGGTGGCGCCGACGTCATCGTCACCGCCATGGTGCGCGCCATTACCGCGGCCGGCGGCGAGGTGCGGCTCGGCGCACCGGTGCAAAGCATCGCGATCGAAAGCGGCGCGGCCAAAGGCGTCGTCATCGCCGGCGGCGAGCGGATCGAGGCCACCCGCGCCATCGTCGCCAATCTGCATCCGCGCGTCCTGTTCGGACAACTGGTGCCGGCACCGTCGGTAGCGGCACAACGGCTCGCCAAATTCCGTTCCGGCCCGGCGACCATGATGATTCATCTCGCGCTCAACGACTTGCCGGTCTGGAGTGCGGGCGCCGAACTGCGCCGCTTCGCCTATGTGCATCTGGCGCCGTCGCTCGCGGCGATGGCAAAAACTTATACCGAAGCGCTCGACGGATTGCTGCCGGCCGAACCGGGGCTGGTCGTCGGCCAGCCAACCGCGATCGATCCGTCGCGGGCGCCGGCGGGCAAGCATGTGCTGTGGGTGCAAGTGCGCGTGTTGCCGTCACGCATTCGCGGCGATGCCGCCGACAAAATCGCCGGCCGCGACTGGGATGCAATCAAAGAGGCTTACGCCGACCGGGTGATCGGCATCATCGAACGCTACGCGCCCGGCCTGTCCGCCAATATCATCGCGCGCACGGTGCACTCGCCCGCCGATCTCGAGCGCGACAATCCAAACCTCGTCGACGGCGACAGCCTCGGCGGCAGCCATCACCTCGATCAGAATTTTTTGTTCCGCCCGGCCTTCGGTTGGTCGCGCTACCGCACGCCGGTCGATCGCCTGTACATGGTCGGCGCCTCGACCTGGCCGGGCGCCGGCACCGGCGCCGGCTCCGGCTTCATGCTCGGCAAGATGCTTGCGGGGGCGTGACGACCCGGCACTGCTCCTCCCCCGTTTACGGGGAAGGAAAAATCAATTCCGCGGCTTCAGCAAATCGCGGCCGATAATCAGTTTCTGCACTTCGGTCGCGCCCTCGTAAATGCGCAGCGGCCGGATTTCCCGGTACAGGTGCTCGACCACCGAGCCGACGCTGACGCCGAGCCCACCGAAAATCTGCACGGCCCGGTCGATGACGCGCTGCGCGCCTTCGGTCGCCGCCATTTTGGCCATCGCCGCTTCCCGGGTCGTCGGCACGCCCTCGACGTCGCGCAGCCACGCCGCCCGATAGGTCAACAACGCCGCCGCGTCGATTTCGGTCGCCATATCGGCAAGTGCTGCTTGCGTGAGCTGAAAGTCGCCGAGCGTCTGGCCGAACATCTTGCGCGCCTGCACGCGCGCCAGCGCTTCGTCGAGCGCGCGGCGGGCGAAGCCGAGCGCCGCGGCGGCAACGCCGGCGCGGAAAATATCGAGCGTGCGCATGGCGATCTTGAAGCCTTCGCCGGGCGCGCCGATCAAATGCGAAAGCGGAATGCGGCTGCCGGTAAATCGCAGCCGCGCCAGCGGATGCGGCGCGACAACCTCGATCCGCTCGATAATGTCGAAACCCGGCGTTGCGGCCTCGACCAGAAATGCCGAGATGCCGCGCGCGCCGGGCGCTTCGCCGGTGCGGGCGAACACCGTGTAAAAATCGGCAATCCCGCCGTTGGAGATAAAAGTCTTCTCGCCGTCGAGGACGTAGTGGTCGCCGGCCCGCCGCGCGCTCAAGGCCATGGCGGCGACGTCGGAGCCCGCTTCCGGTTCGGTGAGCGCGAAGGCCGCAATCGCTGAGCCGTCGCCGACGCGCGGCAGATAACGCTGCTTGAGTGCATCCGACCCGGCGAGCGTGATCGGGCCGGAGCCGAGGCCCTGCATGGTGAACGCGAAATCCGCCAACCCAGAGTGGCGGGCCAGCGTTTCGCGGGCGATCACCAGATAAAGCGATTGCAACGGATCATGCGCGCCGCCGAACCCGGCCGGGATGCAATGCCGGAGCCAGCCACCTTTGCCGAGATCGCGCACCCAGCGTCGGCACAGCGCATCAACGTCGCCGTGGCCGTGGCCAACCTTGTTGCCGTCCTTGCCGCCCTCGATTTCAGCGGCGGCCCGCTGCGCCCACTGGTCGAGCTCCTCGGCAAAGGCACGGTGCTTGGCGTCGAAGAACGGCAGGCGCAAATGCGCGGTTCGGTTCATGCGTCATTTTAAGCCTCATAACCATGACGATGGCAAATCATTGCATTTTTTGCCGCACGCGGCAGACTGGCCGTTCACGTATAGGTTAGCCGCATAATAGGCGGCGTAGTCCGCCGGCAAACGGCGGTTGTCGCGGGAGTGGCGTCATGAAAGTGATCATCGCAGGCGGCGGGGTCGGCGGCCTGGTAACGGCGCTGATGCTGCACGCGCGCGGGATCGATTGCGAAATCTTCGAGCAAGCGGACGTCATCCGCGAACTCGGGGTCGGCATCAACACGTTGCCGCACGCCATTAAGGAATTGGCGGAGCTCGGGTTGCTCGAACGGCTCGATGCGATCGCGATCCGCACCCACGAGCTGTTCTACACCAACCGCTTCGGTCAGGAGATCTGGCGCGAGCCGCGCGGCATCGACGCCGGCTACGACGTTCCGCAATTTTCCATTCATCGCGGCCGCCTCCAGGGCGTGATTTATCAAGCGGTGCGTTCGCGGCTTGGCGAATCGCGCATTCACATGAATTGCCGGCTCGGTTCGTTCAGCCAGGACGAGGCCGGCGTCACCGCCTATTTCTTCGACCGCGGCGGCACGCACCGCCACACCGCGCGCGGCGACGTGCTGGTCGGCGCCGACGGCATCCACTCCGCCGTGCGCGACACGCTCTATCCGAACGAAGGCCCGCCGAACTGGAACGGCCTGATGCTCTGGCGCGGCGCCATCGACTGGCCGGCCTTCCTCACCGGCCGCTCCATGGTGATCGCCGGCGGGCTTGCCGCCAAGCTCGTGGTCTATCCGATCGCCGAAGGCTCGCGGCCGGACAAAAGACTGACCAACTGGGCGGTGGTCGGCCGCGTCGGCGATCCGTCGATGCCGGTGCCGCAAAAGCAAGACTGGTCGCGGCCGGGCCGGTTCGAGGATCTGATGCCGCATGTGCAGCGCTTCCGCATCCCTTACGTGGACGCGCGCGCGCTGATCGAGGCGTCGAACGAATTCTGGGAATATCCGATGTGCGACCGCGATCCGCTGCCGCGCTGGAGCTTCGGCCGCGTCACGCTACTCGGCGACGCCGCGCATCCGATGTATCCGGTCGGTTCGAACGGCGCGTCGCAAGCCATCCTCGATGCGCGGTTCCTCGCCGATCGGCTCAAGGACGCGGACAATGCCGTGCATGCGCTCTGGCTCTACGAGCAGTCGCGCCTGCCGGCGACGGCCGAGATCGTGCGCAGCAATCGTCGCGGCGGGCCGGAGGGTGTGATCGACGCGGTCGAGGAACGCGCCCCCAACGGCTTCTCGAATATCGACGATGTGCTGTCATTCGAGCAACGAAAAGCAATCGTGCGCGGTTACGCTTCGAAAGCGGGCTTCACCCGCGAACAGGTCAACAAGGCGGCGTGATCGCCCTGCCGACCCTTCACGGAAATGTCTTTTGCGCCTAGACTCGCTGCCGCATGACCGAGTTTGCGGCAAATGCGGCGTTCGTGAAGCGGCGCGCCAAGGAATTGGGCGCCGATCTGGTCGGTATCGCCAGCGCCGCGACGCTCAATGCCTTTCCGCCGGATCCGCGCTGGCCGCAAACGCCGGAGCGCATCTCGCCCTATTGCAAAAGCGTCATCGTGCTGGTGCAGCGGATCCCGGCCGGTGCATTCCGCTGCAAGGGCAATGTGCCGGTGCAATATATCGACATGCTGGTGCTGCGGAAAATGGACAAGGTCGCCTACCGGCTGGCCGAGGAACTCGAAGAGCAAGGTCACCCAAGCTTCGTCACCGCGGCGCAGGAGACCGACTGGAACTATAAGCGCGCCAGTTACGGTCGGCTGTCGACCCGGCACCTCGGGGTCGAGGCGGGACTCGGCACGCTCGGTCTCGAAGTCAACATCCTCACGCCGGAATTCGGCCCGCGCGTCTACCTTACCGGCATCCTGACCGAGCTCGAACTCGAGGCCGATCGACCGATCGTCGAACAGGTCTGCATCGGTGAATCGTGCAGTCGCTGCCTGCACTCCTGCCCGGCGGACGCCGTGCTGCATTTCGGCATCGACAAGCGCGCCTGTGCCACCGAGGCGCAGGAATTCGGCTTCTCCACGATCCTGAAATTCTTCGAGCGGTTCATTGACGCGCCACCGCCGGAGAAGCAGGCGATGGCGCGTTCGCGCGAAGTGTTCGGCTTCTGGCAAGGCCTGTTGCGGGTCGTCGGCTCCTTCGGCGATTGCCCGCGCTGCCTCGCGGTGTGTCCGGTCGGCAACGACTATCACGCCCACCTTGCCGGCTTTCAGAAAACCATTCCGGAAAAGACGCCGGAAAAAGTGGAGCTAGGCAAAAGCTATCGCGACAATCGGCAGCGCGGCGCCAAAATCGACGGGCTCAACGAATGGAACCGGCGCTGGGTCGGGCCGGAGGGTTACCAGGGCATGGTGGCGCGACAACTGCAAGAATTCAAAAAAATTCAGGAGCAGCGCAAGCTCGCAACGCCGGCAACCGCCGACAAGAACGGTCGCTGATGGTTTCGGCGTACCAACAGCCCATCACCGCCGAAGACATCAAAACGAAGGCGCGTGCGCTCGGCGCCGATCTCGTCGGCATCGCCGACGGAGCAAATCTGGAGCGCTACCCGCCCGATCCGCGGCATCCGCGCCGGCCGTCCGACATCACCGCGCTCGACGGCGGCCGCGTGATCGTGCTGGCCAAACGCGTCAGCCGCGGCGCCGCCCGCATCGCCGCCTGGAACGACCGGCACAAATACTACAACGACGAGCTCGCGCTATCGCGGCTGGAAGAAGCGTCGCTCGAACTGGTCTACTGGCTCGAAGACAATGGCTATCCCGCCATCATCGTGCCGCCGACCCACGTCGATCCGTGGACGTATGACGGCAATCCCGAGCGGCATCTGACCACTCTGCTCTCACTGCCGCACGCCGCGGTCGAGGCCGGGCTCGGCACGCTCGGACTCAATCTGCAACTGCTGACGCCGGAATTCGGCCCGCGGGTGTTGCTGACGGCGGTGCTATGTTCGGTCGATGTCACCTGCGACACGAAGGTGGATGCCGCGCTGTGTCATGGCCCAAGCTGCGGGCGTTGCCTTAAAGTTTGCCCCGCCGATGCGGTCGGGCATTGGAACCGCGACTGGCCGGCCTGCGACCGCTTCCGCTCGCCGCACGGCTTCGCGCAACTCAGCGATCACGTCGCCCGCATCATCGGCGAGCCGGACGCCGCGCGGCAGAAGGAGATGGTCCGTTCGGAGGACAGTTTCAATCTCTGGCAAAGCATTTTGCGCGGTTCCGGCGTCATTACCGGCTGCCGGCGCTGCGCCGATGTGTGCCCGGTCGGCGATGACTATGCGGCCATGCTCAGCGACGCGCTTGAGGCCATTCCCGAAAATACGCCGGCCAAGGACGCCCGCGCCGCCGCAATGGATGCCGCCGAACACACCGGCCGCCTGCCGGATGCTTATGCCGAGCAGCGCCGCTGGATCGGCGCCCTGCCGCGGCACGGTACGGCGCCTGACGCATGACGCCGCTCGCCGATCTGCCGAAGACGCGGCGCGAGATCGAGCGCTTGCAATCCGAGCGCAAAAAACGTGCGGTTGCGCAGGCTCGCCGCACGCCGTTCTTTAAAGGCAAGCTCGATCGCGTCGATCCGGATCGGCTCGATGATCCGGATGAATGGCGCAAAATTCCAATCCTGGACAAGGAGACGCTGCGCAAGCTCGACGACCGGGAGTTTTACGAGACGTTCTGCCTGACACCCGACGATGGCGTCGCCGAATTCTGGCGGTCCGGCGGTTCGACCGGCACGCCGCTGTTCTATCCGCGCAGCTACGACGACATTGTCGCGGCGATGATCGGATTTGCGCGCGTCTACGACTGCACCGGCTGCCGCCGCGGCGGTCGCGCGCACCTGTCGTTCCCGCTCGGCATTCATCCGGTCGGCCAGATGCTGGCTCGCGCCGCCGCGGCCCGTGGCATCGCCGTCAACTGGGCGGGCTCCGGAACCACAACGCCGTCGGCGCTGCAACTCGAACTGATCGACCGCTTGCAGCCGACCATCTGGATGGGGATGAGCAGCTACGGCCTGCATCTCGCCAATCTCGCCGAGGCGCGCGGCCTCGATCTCGGCGCTCGCTCGATCGAAACCGTTTTGTGCTCGGCGGAGCCCGTGTCGGATGCAAAACGCGCCAAACTCGGCCGCCATTGGGGCGCGCAGGTGCGCGACACCTTTGGCATGACCGAAGCCGGAATGATGGGTGCCGAAGACGCGGCCGGCCGCGGCTTCCGCATCTGGACGGACATGTTCTTTATCGAGGTGCTTGATCCGGAGACTTACGCGCCGGTGGCGGAAGACGCCGTCGGCACGCTCGTGGTCACCCCGCTATGGACCAACAACGTCACGCCGTTTCTGCGCTGGAGTTCGGGCGACCTGGTGACCTGGCATCGCGGCGACGACGACAGCGGACCGTTCTCGGTATTTCCGCTGGTCAAGCACGCCCATCGCACCAGCGGATTTTTCAAGGTCCGCGGCATCAACGTCAACCACGCGGATTTCGAGGATTTCGTCTTTCGCAATGTCGATATCGGCGACTTCAAGGCCGAGCTGGCGACCGAGCGCGATCTCGACGTGATGGTAGTGTCGATCGAAGTCCAGCGCGGCATCGATCCAACGGCGGCTGCGGATCGGCTGAAAGCGGCGGTCCGCGACAAGTTCGGACTGACGCCGAACGTCGTGCTGATGTCGAACGGCAGCTTGGCGAAGGAATTCGAGGCGAGCGTGAAAATGCCGCGCTTTACCGACCGGCGGCAATAGACCGGCGGCCGCTTAAGCCGGCGGAGCAAATGCAATGCGCTCCGCGGCAAAAGCGACGACGGCCTCGCACAGTTTTAGAGACTCACGCCGTTTAGTTCAGGCTAAAGCCTAATGGCTTTTCCCACCTGCATCGCGCGCCATCTCGCTCAATGTCTTTTGCGCCAACAAATCCAGCGCCGCTCCATCGATACGCGAGTCAACCTGGTTATAGAAAACACTCTTGGCGCCGTAGACGGAACGGACATGGATTGCCCAGCCATCCGACGTGTAGGCACCCTCGACCTGTTTCTTGAGATTTTCATCGTAGAAAGAGATTTGATCGGTCGACATGCGTCTCGCCATAATCTGCACTCCCCTTTGTTGGTGCATTCCCGTTGACGATGTCATGAGTGCCGTGGGCCTGCGCGCAGTCACCGCACAAACTGCTCAAGCCACTGATGCCAGTGGCGTTGTGCGAAGATTGTTGTGATCACGGCCGCAACTCCTTCTCGTTACGCGGAAACTTAACGGTACAGAGCAGGCTCCAACCGGATTTTGGAACGCGGACCAAATATCCTCAATTACACTAAAGTCTACGAAGCGATGTTTGTTGGCGGCGCAACAAACCCTTCGCAGTGCATCAATTTACGGTCAGAAGCCGGTACCGCGTCACGTCGCATTGTATCGGCGCATTCACAACGGGCGTTGTTTGTTTGTTGGTTTTTGGTTGCTTGTTGGTCTTTGACGAAGCTGTTCGTGACCACACACTGCTGTCAGCACATCTGGAACGGGCGCGACGTTCCTATGTGTATCGTCACTTTTTCCTTGACTTTTGTCGCTTATTTCGTTACGCTGTAAGAATCTCGCTCACTGACGGGCGCATTCCGGATGCGAACCGAAATTGCGGAGCGAGCTGCGGTCCCCGCGGGCGGTGTCGCAACACCGAACTCGGGCGGCTTTCGGGTCCCCGGTCGACCGGCATTAGGACCGGTCTGCACGG
>DATKRE010000163.1:0-4117 GCA_035532335.1 Xanthobacteraceae bacterium
TTGAATTTCGGCTTTGGGTGGATTGCGGTCCGTCCGCTTCACACGGCGAGACGGGCAATGATTGCTGAAGCTTTCCCCCGAGGCCTTGACCGTGGGAACCGTTGTCGAATCCGCGCTGCTTCAATTTTACTTCGTTAAGAACGTTGAATGGCATGCACAGCTCCAGTTTGTAGACGATCGCCACCCGATAACCTATGGTTGTGGTCGTGTGCGCGGCAATCAATCTTTCGATTTATTTGCTTCGGCGCGGGCGCGAGGCCGACTATGAGAACGAGCTCGATGAGGCGAACCGGATCGGCCTTGTTTCGCCGTTCGAAGGTTACTTCTACCCTATTCCATCTGAACTTCGGACGCCGACCTGGGTCTCGGCTGTCGGGGGCCTATTGCCGCCGCCTTCGCTGCCAAACCTTCAATCACAGAGCCCGGCCGGCTTGCTCACTGTCCGCCGACGCGGCCGTACTTTCGTACTCACGTTTGGCCATGCCTGGACGAAGCTCGAACCGCGCTGGCTCGAGCACGATTTCGGCCGCAGGGTCGCGCTTAATCTGATTCGCGAAAACGATCTCGTCGAAATACGTGCCGAACAAGTGTTCGCGCGCTGGCATGTTGCCAGTGAGCGTGCGCCACGAGCGACCTCGGTCGATGAGTTCGGTGTCGAGTTCGAGCGCGATCTCGTCGCGGCTGTGGAGGGCCTATCGTCGGAGTCGATCTTCGGCAAAATTGTCAGAGGTGCTACGAGCTTTCGATGCTCCGCTGATATCTCAAAGTTGCCCTCCCTCTTGGACCGGTCGCTAACGTTGTTCGCTAGCAACGCGTACACGAAGCGCTGGCCCGACATCGACAACCTGAGCCCAGTGACGGACCCGATAAAGGTAGCGGCGCTCGAACAGAAACTTGACGCCGATCTGGCGGCGGGTCATGGCACAAGGCTCGTCGTGTTGTCGACACCATCTCAAAGACGGGGCGAGGCTTTGACAGCAGCCTCGTACGTTTTTGGCCGCCTCGCGAAAAACCCTGCAACGACGCCGTACCTTACATTCCCGGGTTGGGAAGGATACGCTCAACGTCACAACATCCCGCTGACAGTTGAAGGTGCGCGAAAGACACCGATCCATTTGCTCGACGAGGACGCAAATGAGGCGGGCGAATGCACGGCGTATGATTGCTTCGGCTACGAAGCGGATTTCAACAATCAGCCGCATATTCTATCCTCGGGCATTTGGTACGAAGCGGTTCCCAATTTCGTGGCAAAGATTAACCGCATCATCGGTCAGCTCGGGCCACCGGCGAGAGGGCTCGCGGCGTGGAATGGCACCGATGAAGAGGGTGTCTACAACGCCGGCTGCGCGAATGGTGACAAGTCGTTTTTGCATTTCGACGCCAAAAATGTCTGGTACGGCGGTGCCGGGAGCCGCTTCGAATTCTGCGACCTGATGCACCTGCGGTCAAAAACGCTGTACTTCGCGAAGATTCCGCTGCGGTCTTCGCACATGAGCCATCTGGTCGAGCAGGTCCGTCGTACCGTCGGCTTGTTCTTCAATCCCGATGCAAGCTTCCGCAAGGCTTTGCACAAGAAAGTTAAAGCGCACTACGCGAACCAGGCCGAGGATTGGCTAAATTCCCGCCCACAAACGGGCGAATGGACTTTGTGCTTTGTTTCACTTGGCCGGACAGCGAAGAGCCTCCCATTTTTCGCGAAGTGTTCGCTTGCCAACGCCTGCAATGATCTCCGTCGCAGCGGGCACAAAGTAGCGTTTCTCAAAGTTTAGGGCGTGATCATCTGAAGCTGGGGGCCAGCCGCCTTTCGCCCGGCTCACCTTCAGGAGTTGAGAACTTTGTAACGAGCTGAAAGGCAGTCGGTTGAAAGTCTGTTACGTGGATGAGGGCGGAAATGCAGACGATCCCTGCCTCGTAATGGTCGGGATTGGCAACGTTCACTTTCGGCACATAGTTCCGGGATCACCCGATCGGTGATGTGGCGACTGGGGGTCGAGACCGGAAAGTGTGCCTCTGACCAAATCCCTCCCCCGATTTGAACCTCAGTGGCGCCCGCCACCATGAGCGTCTGCTTTTGGGATCGCGTAATCCGCCGGCCCATGACAGGCATGGGTCGAAACCCGAAATCAACCCGAGCCACTGTCATAAATTGCCCGAGCGTCACAAAGCAGCGCTCGCGCCGTCTGAACGCAGTGCGAGCTACCCCGCCGCGCGCTTCTTCGCGTCGGCGCCGGTCATGCCGAGCGCAGCCATGTAGGTCTCGAGCAGCGCCTCCTGCTCGTCGCGCTCGGTGTCGTCGAGTTTCCGGATGCGCACGATCTGGCGCATGACCTTGACGTCGAAGCCGGCGCCCTTGGCCTCGGAATAGACCTCGCGGATATCCTCGCTGAGCGCGCGGCGCTCGTCCTCGAGCCGCTCGATCCGCTCGATGAAGGAGCGCAGCCGATCCCCCGCGATGCCGCCGACATTCGCCATGAAAAATCCCCTAACCTTGAACGTTCAGTGCTTGTGCGCCGCGGCCATCTTGGCCTTCTGATCCGATGACGCTTCTTTCTGGTGCTTCGCCTTCCACTCGTCGTAGGGCATGCCGTAGACGATTTGGCGCGCCTCCGGATCCGGAATCGTCACGCCCTTCTCCGCCGCCGCCTCGCGATACCAGCGCGATAGGCAATTACGGCAGAAACCAGCGAGATTCATCATGTCGATGTTCTGAACGTCGGTGCGCTCGCGCAGATGCGCGACCAGGCGGCGGAACGTCGCGGCTTCGAGCTCGGTACGGGTTTTGTCATCCATATGTGTCTCCATTCGGATTTAATTCATTGTGGGGCCGCGCCCTCATTTTTGCCAGAGGCGATAGAGTGAATCGTCCGCCAGGATCGGTTTCAGCGCGCTCGCAAGCCGACTGGCCCACGCGTGCGCGCCGGCCGCTTCGGCGATTTCGTCCTGGCGAATCTCGATCGCGACGTGCGGCAAGCCGCGCGCCAGCGCGTGGTGGCGCACGGTATAGCCCGCCGGCTGGCGTGCCGAATAAGGCTCGTTGTCGCCCACCACCAGCGCCGCATCGTCGCGTAGCGCCGCCAACAACGGCGTCGGAATACGGCCGTCGCCGTCCCACAGAATCCCGACGTGCCACGGCCGCGGCCGGCCGCCCAGCAACGGCGTGAAGCTGTGGATCGAAACCAGCGCCGGCGCCACGCCGCGCGCCAGCACCGCGTCGATCAGCCGTGCGATCGCCGCATGATAGGGCGCGAAGATTGCGGCACGCCGCACGCTGCGGGCTCCGTCGGTCAGGTCGCGATTGCCGGGAACGACGATGTCGTCGCTCGCCGCCGGGATCGACGACGGATCGTCGGGGTCGCGGTTGCAATCGATCACTAGCCGCGAATAGCCGGCGAGCACGGCGGACGCGCCGAGCGTGGCGGCCAAGTGGCGCGTCACGGCGGCGGCGCCGATGTCCCAGCCGATATGCCGTGCGAGCGCATCGTCACTCAAACCGAGCTGCGCCAGCGCACGCGGCACGCGGTTGCTGGCGTGATCGCAGGTCAGGATCACGCGCGCGTCGGCGGTGGCCGCATGCGATTCGACGGGGTCGCGATCCGTGGCCGTGAGCACTTCAGATGAAACGAATTCAGTCAAGCGGCGGTTCATCGCACCGACGGGGGGTTGAGCCGGTCTCGGTCGCCATCCTATCTTGTCCGGTCTTGTCGGGCGAAAGGTTGCAGACTTGTCACCTCCGCGAAAGCCGCGCGAATTCCTGCGCTTCCTGCTCGATGCCGCCATCGCCGCGTCCGATCCGGCGCGCGTGTTGCCGCCGCATCTGCCGAAGCCGCCCAAGGGCCGCACCATCGTGATCGGTGCCGGCAAGGCGGCGGCGGCAATGGCCAAGGCTGTCGAGGATCACTGGCGTGGCGAAATCTCCGGCGTGGTCGTGACGCGCTATGGTTACGGCCTGCGCTGCAAGCGGATCGAAGTGGTCGAAGCCAGCCATCCGGTGCCCGACGCGGCAGGTCGTGCGGCGGCCGAACGCATCTTGAAGAGCGTCGAGGGCCTGACGCGCGACGACCTGGTCCTCTGCCTGATCTCGGGCGGCGCATCGGCGCTCCTCGCATTGCCCGCTCCC
>DATKRE010000164.1:0-4515 GCA_035532335.1 Xanthobacteraceae bacterium
CGCCATCGACATCGTTGCCGGTTCCGGCCTGACGAAAGCGAATTATGGACTGAGCGTGACGAGTGGCGACGTGATGATCGGCAACAACACGCCGACCGCGCCGCTGACCATCACGACGCAGACCGCGGCGCTGCCGACGCCGAATGCCGGTGCTCAGATGCACATGATTGGCGCCAACAGTACCGGCGTCGCGGTACAGTGGAATGCATACGCGGCCAACGGCAGCTTCATTTTCGAACGCGCCGATGGCGGCCTAGGGACGGAGACGGCGCTCGCCGGCGGTGACGTCATCGGAGCGCTAGTTTGGCGCGGTTACAACGGCAGTGCCTACAGCGGCAATCAGGCGGTCGTGCGCGTCGCGACGGCCGGTGCGTGGAGTGGCACTAACGAAGGTGCCGTCATTCAGTTCCTGACGACTGCGCAAGGCGGCACGTCAAATGTCGAAGCCATGTCGATCTACGCGGGTGTCGTTGTCGGGCCTGGGACGACTGATCCGGGCACAGGCAATCTGACGGTCGGCGGCAGCATCGGCATTGGAACTGCAGCGCCGACCGCGCCGCTGACCATCACGACGCAGACGGCGGCGCTGCCGACGCCCGTGACGGGTACGCAAATTCATTTGATCGCGAGCAACTCAGCTCAGTCAAACATTCAGTGGAATGCCTACGCGAGTTCCGGCAACTTTTATTTCTATCGAGCCGACGGTGGGCTCGGCACAGAAGCGGCTCTGGCGGCCGGCGAAACGATTGGCGCGATCGGGTGGCGTGGCTATAACGGCTCGGCGTATGCGACAGTTTCCAATGCTCAGATATTAGTCGCGACCGCCGGCGCGTGGAGCGGCACGAATACCGGAACGATACTCGAGCTCCAAGCAACGCCGACTGGAAGCACGTCACGCGCAACAGTGGTGCAGATTTCAGGCGGTGTGTGGATCGGTTCCGGTAGCGATCCGGGAGCCGGAAATTTGGCCGTAGCAGGTGCGCAGCAAATCGGGTCGCCGACTGGCGGCATCTTGGGTTCCGGAACACTTAACGTCGCCGGCGGTATCTACCTCAACAACAGCGCTTACACCAACCCGGACTTTGTGTTCGAGCGCTATTTCAGCGGCAAAATCGAAAAGTACGCCGATCGGCCGCGGGCCGCGACTTATCGCGGATTGATGGCGCTGGACGATCTCGCCGCGCATGTGCGCGAAACGCTGCGATTGCCCGGCATCGACGATCGGCCGGCCGATATCTTCGAACGTGGCGACATCGCGCTGGAGAAGCTGGAAGAGCACGCGCTGTACATTCTGCAACTCCACCGCCGCCTTCTTCGCCTGGAGCCGCCCGGTGAGGGGACATCTCAATGAACCGTCAGCAGGCTATCGAATTCATTCAGGCACTGAATATGTTGCAGCCGCACGTGGCGCCGCTGCTGTTTGGTGGCGTTGTGAATACCGATGTCGTCCGCGTGGTCTCATTAGTAGCCAATTCGCAAGCTGTATGCGATGTAAAGCCTGCACGCGCCGAGTCGACCCAAAATAGCTGAATGGGCCGCTTATCGTTTAGAACGTCGAATGCCACCTAAAATCATTTGGCTACTTTGGCTGCAGGGATGGGAGGCGGCGCCCGATTTGGTTAGATCGTGTGGCGCTTCCTGGCTACGCCACAATCGAAATTGGACGATCAACTTCCTAACCTTGGATAAAATAAAAGAGCTGGGTCTAGGACCGGAATTATCTCCCTTTTTAAACAAGCCGATGCCGCCTGAGGCTCTAAGCGACCTCATCCGTTTGCAGCTTCTTGCAACGCACGGTGGCGTATGGGCTGACGCAACCGTTTATTGTCTGCGGCCGCTTGATCAATGGCTCTCGGATGTGGCCGCCTCGGGCTTCTTCGCGTTCAGCCGTCCGGGTCCTGACCGAATGCTTTCAACGTGGTTTCTCGCCGCCGATGCGCAGTCTTGCGTAATTCAACGCTGGCGAGAGCGGGCTCATGCGTATTGGATGGGTCGAGACGATAGGGATGATTACTTCTGGGTGCACCGTCTGTTTGAACAAACGTATAATTCGAACGAGGCGTTTCGCGAGGTTTGGGACAATGTGCCGAAGCTATCCGCGGACGGACCTCACTGTTTCCAGCCGCCAGAACAGTTGCTTGATTCGATGACGGATTTCCACCGGCGCGTCGTTGAAGCCGCTGAGACGCCTATGTTGAAGCTAAGCCATAAGCTCAACCACAACTCGGTCGCGGAGAATTCGGTTTATCGGTGGCTTTGTAGGCGCCTCGAGCAATGAGTTTTGGGCGGAAAAGACTCTGATGCCAATGATTGGAAGCGACGTCTTATTATTCACATTCCAAAATGCGCGGGGACCTCGATTGAGGTCGCGGCCGGGTTTGATAGAGATTACCCAACGCTTGGACTGAGACCGACGTCGACAAAAGCCGACCGAGCGCGTCTCTTTGGTGACGATCTTCAACATCTTTCTATCCGGGAGATCGAAGAAGGTTTTCTCCATGATTTGCAAAGACCGATAAGTTATTCCTTTTCTATCGTGCGCGATCCGATCGAGCGATTCGTGTCGCATTTTGTCTGGCGCACCGCTCGTTTTGCTGCCCACGATGAGGCGCGATTAGACGGCCTCGTGTCTGATTTCAATTCCTTCTTCGAAGAGTTTCGTGCGCTAGCAAATGCCAGCGATTTTTTTGTAGAGCCTCGGGATGGAATAAGCGGAACAGAAGGCAATAAAAGATACTTGCACACAAACGACATTTTCCGTCATCTTGTTCCTCAATATTGCTTTGTGTCGATAGGTGGTCGGGTCGCGATCGATGAATTGTTCTTAATCCACCAAATCGACTTGGTTCAGAGTATTCTTTCGCAAAAGGCGGACGTTGAAAGGAAAATACCTCACCGTATGGTTGGCGCTAGCAGCAAGGCGTTGCGCAATCGGCTGTCGCCAGCTGTCGAAAGCGAATTACGTCAGTTGTACAAACTCGACTACAATCTCCTGAAGGAAAGAAGCCCTGAAAGGTGAGGGGTGCTTTTTGCCAACCGAACGGTTTAACATTGGAGTCAATATCCTCGATGAAGGCTGAAATCAGGGACGCGCCTTATGAACATCCGGTGACGATCATCGAGCCACCGTTTAATTTCAATGCGCCCGGTGTCAGCAGGTACGCGCCGGAAATCACCGGCGATATATTGTTGAGAAGCTTATGCCTGCGGCTTGGCTGGGGCGACCTTTCAGATAAACGGTTGCTCGATTTTGGATGCGGCGTTCGCTTTGCTCGTACGATCGTCAATCTTGGAATAGAGATCAAACTATATGCGGGAGTTGATGTAAATCGGGCAGCCATTAACTGGCTGCGGACAAACGTTAAGCTGCCTAATTTGAAATTTTATCATTTTGACGTCGCCAACATTCTTTATCATCCAAACGGGCCGACTCGAGAATCCGCCAAGTTTCCGACAATCGACGATTACGGAGAATTTGACGCCGTTTCCATGTTCTCCGTCATAACGCATCAGGTGCCGGACGACGCGCAATTTATCTTCACTTTACTACACAAAGCCACGAGACCCGGCGGCCAAATGTATTTTACCGCGTTCTTAGACGAATCGATTGCTGATTACGCGGAAGGGCTGCCCGAAGTGCCCGGTTCAAACTCGTTGTACAATCCATCTTACTTGTGCAGCATTGTCGAACGAGCAGGATGGACGGTTACTGACATTTATAAGCCGATCAACTTCCAGCAATTCGGGTTCTGCTGTCACAAGGGCTGATGGCCCTTCTAAGCGGCGTAAATCTCCAGCGGCCTGTTAGACAAACAATCAGATAATGCGGATATCCTCATGCGAGCATTTCTCGCCACGGCATTGCTGTGTGCTTGCGTGGTTGCACCGGCCGTCGCGCGCGATGACGGGCGCTATGCCCATTCGCCTTTGAAAGGCTGGTTCGACCAGCTCGCGAGCGGAAAGGGGCTGTGCTGTTCGTTCGCGGACGGCGCCCAGATCGACGACGTCGATTGGGACACCGGCGGGTCTGATGGCGGTTATCGTGTCCGCCTGCACGGGGAGTGGATCGATGTGCCGCCGAGCGCGATGGTGACCGAGCCGAACCGTTTCGGGCCGGCGGTGGTGTGGCCCTATGTCGACGCCGCCGGGGGCACGCAGATTCGCTGCTTTCTGCCGGGAGCCGGTGTATGAGCGATCCCGGACAACAACAGGCGAGTGGGTTGCAACAGCCCGGTGAAGTGAGTGAACGCGCTATTGCCGGCGCGAGCGTCGGGGTTGGCGGGCGGCCGACGCGAGCGCCGAATGTATGGCCGTTGCAGCGCGATTGTCTCGCCTTCTACGGCGATCCGCGCGCCGCCAACTGGCTGCACGCCGACACGGTCGACGTTGCTTGCCCGTGGCCGCTGCATGTCGGCACGGTGCCCGTCTCCCATATCCTCATTCACAAGAAATGCGCGGAGAGTCTGGCGCGCGTGCTCAGCGCCATTTGGGATGCAGCCGGCAGAAGCCTCGATA
>DATKRE010000165.1:0-8483 GCA_035532335.1 Xanthobacteraceae bacterium
GCAGTGGAAGTCAGCGCATTACGAAAAAGCTACGGCCAGCAAACGGTGCTCAACGGCATCGATCTCAGCCTGCGCATCGGTGAAGTCGTCGCCATCCTCGGACCCAGCGGATCCGGCAAGAGCACTTTCTTGCGCTGCATCAACCACCTGGAAAGCTGGGATTCCGGCACGGTCCGCGTCGCCGGGCGCCGCCTGGGATTCCGGGAAAGCGGCAAGCGAATGTCGCCAAGTGCGCTGGCCAGGGAACGGGCCGATATCGGAGTCGGCATGGTGTTCCAGCAATTCAACCTGTTCGCCCACCTGAGCGCCAAGGAAAATGTGGCAGGACCGCTGCGCTGGGTGCATGCATGGTCGAGGGCGGACGCCGATCGCCGCGCGCGCGACCTGCTTGATCGTGTCGGCTTAACCCAGCGCGCCGACGCCTTGCCGCGCCACCTTTGCGGCGGTCAGCAACAACGCGTCGCCATCGCTCGGGCACTGGCCCCCAACCCAAGCGCCCTGTTGCTCGATGAGCCGACGTCCGCGCTCGACCCGGAGCTTATCAACGAAGTGCTCGACGTGATTCAGCGACTGGCAGTCGAAGACGGCCTGACGATGATCATCTCGACTCACCAATTACGCTTTGCCGACGAGGTGGCCGACCGCATCGTATTTCTCAATGACGGCTTGATCGTCGAGGAAGGTCCGGCGCGCCGCGGCCAGTGGCTCCCTTCAGTCACTCCGTCGAAACGGACGGCTTCGTGTTCATTACCGGCCAAATGCCGGACACGCCCGGGGCTCCCGGCGTGCTGCCCGACGGAATCGTCGGTCAAACCCATGCCGTGATGGCGAACCTTCGGACGGTTTTGGCCGGACTTTCGCTCGATTTCAGCCATGTGGTGATGGCGCGCATCTATCTGACCCGTTTCAAGCAGGACTACACGACTGTGAACGAGACCTATCGCGGCTATTTTGCCGAGGGTCGCCTCCCGGCGCGAACGTGTGTCGGGGTGACCGGGCTTGCCTACGATGCGCTGATCGAAATTGATCTGATCGCACGCCGGCGCGCCACGCGCCGCTTGATGCCGCGTTCGCCGCGAACTTCAACAATCAGGCGACTTTGATTGTTTGCGGCCGCGTCGCGGAGCGGCGGAAGTCGAGGTCGGCGGTCGGACATGGCCGGCCGAACAAATAGCCTTGGGCGTGCGTGCAGCCCGCGGCCTGCACCAGCAAAAGCTGGTCTTCAGTTTCGACGCCTTCGGCGACAGTGCCGATGCGCAGGCTGCGGCCGAGTCCGGCGACCGCCGAAACGATGGCCGCGCAATCGGCGTTCTTGGCGAGTTCATGCACGAAGGAGCGGTCGATCTTGATCTTGTCGAACGGGAACATCCGCAAATAGCTGAGCGAGGAATAACCCGTCCCGAAATCGTCGAGTACGATGGAAATTCCCATCCCGCGCAATCGATGCAGAGTACCGACATTCTCGGCGTTGCCCTGCAACAACACCGACTCGGTGATTTCCAGCTCCAGGCGCTCGGGCGGCAAGCCGCAGTCGCGTAGCACTTGATTGAAATTGTCGATCGGCCCGATTTTGCGAAACTGCACGGCGGACAAATTAACGCTGACCTTGATGTCGGACGGCCAATGCGCGGCGTCGGAACAAGCCTTGCGCAAAACCCATTCGCCGATCTGATTGATCAAACCGGTCTCTTCCGCAAGCGGGATAAACTCACTTGGCGGCACCATTCCGCGTTGCGGATGGTGCCAGCGGATTAACGCTTCGATGCTTGTGGTCTGCCGGGTCTGGATGGCGACAATCGGCTGATAGTAAAGCTCGAACTCTTCGTTGGTCAGCGCATTGCGCAAGTCGATCTGGTGAGCGCGGCGGGTCAGCACCTCCACTTCCATGGCGTCTTCAAAGAAGCGGTAGGCGTCGCGCCCTTCGGATTTTGCCTTGTAGAGCGCAAGGTCGGCATTCTTCATGAGCTGGTCGACCTCGGTGCCATGCACCGGCGCGAGCGCAATGCCGATGCTGGTTCCGATATGAAGATTGTGTCCTTCCAGGTCGTACGGCTGGGAAACCGCGGCCAGAATTTTTTCGGCGGTGACCATCGCGGCGTCCCGCGGGTCGCCTTCGACGGTAGCCAAAATCGCGAATTCGTCGCCACCGAGGCGCGCTACCGTATCGGTCTCGCGGATGCAGCCCAGCAGGCGGCCCGCCACCGCCTTCAACAATTCGTCGCCGACCGGATGCCCGAGCGAATCGTTGACGGTTTTAAAGAGGTCGAGGTCGAGCAGGAAAACCGTGAAATGGCTGCCGTAACGCCGCAGCCGCGCCAGTTCCTCTTCCATCTTCTCCAGCAGCACGGCGCGATTGGCGAGGCTGGTCAGACCGTCGTGGCGCGCCATATAGGCGATTTGCGATTCCGCACGCTTCTGCGCGGTAATGTCCTGATGGATGGCGACCCACCCGCCGTCCAGCATCGGCCGGTGATTGACGGAGAAGATCCGGCCGTCGGACATCACGTCCTCGACGTAGAATGGCTCGCCGCGGCGGATCTGCCCTAAACGTTGTTCGATATACCGCCGCGGATCGTCCGGCTTCTGACCCACCACGCGCGATTCGAGAATTGAGAGCAGCGTGACACCCTGCTCGATCGTGCCCGCGTCCATCCCGTACATCGTGCCGTATCGTTCGTTACAAACGGTCAAGCATTCGTTGCGATCGAACATCGAGAGCCCGTACGGCATGTTCTCGATCGCGGCATCGAAGCGAAAATTTTGTTCCCGCAACTCGGCTTCACGCTCGCGCAGAGCGGACGTGCGCTCCTGCACCAGCCGGTCGAGCCCGAGATTAAGCTGTTCGAGCTCTTTGACCATCAAGGCAATCGACCGGTCGGTGCGATGCCGGTCGCTGTCGGATTGATCGTACGCCTCGGAGACGAGCCCAAGCAGCACTTCGAGATCGAGTTCGCCCGATCCCTTGGCCGCCTTCGTCAGCTGTCTCGCGAGGAGCTTATGCGCCACCGTGACCTGCCGCTTCGGCGATCGTGGTGACGGTCATCGTCTGGTTGTGCAACTCGCAGACGCCGGACGCGCGATGCGGCGAAATTTCCCCGTAGGAGTAGAAGCCGAGCTGCCGCACCTTCGGACCGAACTCGGCGCTCGCGGCTTCAAGCTCATCGGCGGTATTCTGACCCATAAGCAGGCGGCGCCCGATGCAGCTCACCAGAATGGCAAGCTGATCGCCGGAATTCGCCCCACCGCTGTCGACGGCCTGCCGCGCCGCTTGCGCGGCACCCGCGGCCAGCCGGTCGAAATTCCCGCGCATCAGTTGCGCCGTCCAGCCTTCGGGCACGTCGCCCGCGAACGTCATCGATCGTGCCGCGCGGTCAACCGCGAGAATGGTGCGGACGATGTCGTGGTCCGGCCGTTCCGGGTCGAAGATGCGCAGCGGGAACAAAAGCCCGGAACCGGGCAGATCGCGCGTTTCGTCCTCGCCGAGGTAACGTTCATAGAGATCGAGCGCCGGTTCACCATCGAACTCGAACAGCACGTTGCCCTTGGAACGGGTGATCTGGCGACGCGGCCCGAACTCGTCCCAGCCGCCGGCACTGCCGTGGCCGATACGAATCGCGTTGCCGTAAAAGCCGACCGCACCGACCATGTGTTTGCGCGGCGGACCGTCCGCTCCAACCAGCGTTTCCTGAAATTCGGCGCCGTCGCCGGCCAATCCACCGGTAACCGACACACGCTTGCCGACCGCGCTCGTGATGCCGGCAACAAGCTCGCTGCCGTTGACGTTCAACCCGTCGGAAAGAACGAAGATGCCGACCAGATCCGGAGCCGCGAGTGCCTGGCCGATCAACTTGCCGCAAGCGCGCGAGCGATCCGGCGACGGCGCCGGTTGGCTGGCGACCCGCACTTCGGTTGCATCGAAACCAATGGCGGCGGCGGCAATTTCGTCGTCGGTAACGTCCTGATTGCGAATTTGCCCGCCGGTGCTGCAACCGAGAATATGCGCGGCCGGATACATCGCGCGCAATTCCTCGTAGCGCGCACCGCCAGCCAGCGCCTTGCGAGCACCAAAGAAGAAAACAAGATCCGCTTTCGCCCGCCCGGCCGGAGCAACTGCCCAGCCCGCGGTCTCGGTCCACGACATTTGCGCTACATGCATCGCGATCACCGCTTTGAAGTTTAAAATAGTTTTTGTTGTCTAATAGGTTCTACGGTCGACCCCGTGAAAATTCAGTTTATGCCCGCAAGATCAGACGTGTCATCGTCCGTAAACCTTGCGCGACGCTGCACAATCAATTGCACGGAAATCAGCAATTTTTTGTCTGCTCGATCGGCGGTCGACGCAAGAAGGCGGCGAAAACCCCGCCGTGGCGTGCCGCCGCGGTGACATGCTTTCCAAGTCGATAACCGATTTGCGACAAACTTCAACGCTTGTCCCGTCTTGGCTCGCGTACCGGCAACTTGACATCGAACCGGGTGCGGCGCTGAAATCCTTTGTTAAGCCTGCCCGAACCCAGAGAGCTCGGCATTGCTGACGCTTGGAGGCCGCACGGCCGTCGTAACGGGCGCCGCCGGCGGGATCGGCCGGGGGATCGCGCTGGCGCTTGCCCGCCGCGGCTGTCATCTCGCGCTTGCGGACATTGATGACACAGCGCTCGCGCGCACCGCCGCCGAAATTGGCGGGCGGAGCGTGCAAGTCAGCCATCATCATCTCGATGTGGCGGACCGCGTCGCTGTGGCCGTATTTCCCGATCGCGTGATGGCCGAACACGCGCACGTCGACATTCTGGTCAACAACGCCGGTGTGGCGTTGGCCGGAACCTTCGAGCAAGTCGACGAAGCCGACTTCGAATGGCTGATCAATATCAACTTCTGGGGCGTGGTGTGGATGACCCGCGCCTTCCTGCCGCTTCTGCACAAGAGCGAAGAAGCGCGCATCGTCAATCTCTCCAGTGTATTCGGGCTCATCGCCCCGCCAGGCAATACCGCCTATGCAGCCAGCAAGTTTGCCGTGCGGGGATTTTCGGAATCGTTGCGCAACGAGCTGCGCAAGACCCGCATCGGCGTCACCGTGGTGCATCCGGGTGGTGTTGCCACCTCGATCGTTCGCAACGCCCGCCTGCCCAAAAGCAACTCTCCCGAAGAAGACGAAGCCAAGCGAAAGGCGTTCGAAGCGATTCTCACCATGCCGCCGGCGGCGGCCGGCGAGATCATTGTCAGCGGCATTGAAAATCGCAAAGCTCGCGTGTTGGTTGGCTCCGATGCTAAAAAGATCGCCTTGATCGAGCGGCTGATGCCGGTCAGCTACTGGAAACTGCTGGGAGCAGGGATGTACAAGAAATGATCGTGTTATTGATCTGGATCGTCGGTGTCGCCGCTGTACTGCTGGTGCTGGCGTTGGCGGGGCTCGCGGCCTTTACCGCCCTGACCGCGCGCGGCATCGAGAAACGGCTGCCGCCGCTGGGGCAATTCATCGACATCGACGGCACGACCCTTCACTACATCGACGAGGGCTCGGGCCCGACGGTGGTCATGATTCACGGGCTCGCCGGCCAGCACGGTCACTTTGTTTACGCGCTGCGCGACGTGTTGATCGAAGATCATCGGGTGGTGATCCTTGACCGGCCGGGCTGCGGTTATTCCACACGGCCGCCTTATGCCTCGGCAACAATCGCCGCGCAGGCGCAAACGATCTCGCGCTTCATTGCGGCGCTGGGATTAAAGAACCCTCTTCTCGTCGGTCATTCATTGGGCGGAGCGATCGCGCTTTCGCTTGCAGTCAATCATCCGGAGCAGGTGGCCGGCCTGGCGCTGCTTGCACCGTTGACGCACAAGCCGCAGCATACACCGGAGATATTTCGCGGCCTCGTTATTCCCTCCCCGTTTGCGCGCTGGCTGGTCGCCTGGACGATCGCGGTACCGCTGTCCATCAAGAACCGCGTGAGCGTACTGGCCGCTGCATTTGACCCGCAATCGGCGCCGCGCGACTACGCAACCCGAGGCCGGGGAATGTTGAATTTAAGGCCGCGCAGCTTCATCAACGCGTGCCGCGATTTTATGGCGGTCCATGCAGAGCAAGCGGACCTGACCGCCGGCTACAGCGGCATCAAGGTGCCGGTTGGCGTGTTGTACGGCACCGCCGACCGCATCCTCGATCCGGCGGAGCACCAGGCTGCTTTGACGGCAAAGCTCCCCCTCGCCGTGTGCGAACTCATCGAAGGCGCCGGACACATGATCCCGATCAGCTCGGCCGACCGCTGCGCTCAATTCATCGCCCGCATGGCGCAGCGCGTGGAAAAGAGCGACGCTTCCCGGCCGGCAAACGTGCTGGTCTAGGCATGGCCGTGGAGCACGTCGACGTCGTCATCGTCGGCGCCGGCCTCTCCGGAATCGACGCCGGCTATCATCTCCAGGCTTATTGCCCCGGCAAGTCCTACGCCATACTCGAAGCGCGCGATGCCATCGGCGGCACGTGGGATTTATTCCGCTATCCCGGCATCCGTTCCGATTCCGATATGTACACGTTCGGTTATTCGTTCCGGCCCTGGCAATCCGACGCGGCCATCGCCGAAGGCGCTGCGATCCGCTCTTACATCCGCGAGACGGCGCAGGCTTACCGCATCGATCGCAAGATCCGCTTCCAGCATCGCGTCACCCACGCCGCCTGGTCGTCCGCCGCCGCGCAGTGGACGCTTGAGGTCGAGCGCGGCGAAGCGCGCGAGCCGCTGACCGTCACCTGCAATTTCCTGTTCGGCTGTACCGGCTACTACGACTATGCCGCCGGCTATATGCCGGAGTTTGCCGGCATTGGTTTGTTCCGCGGCCGGGTTGTGCATCCGCAGCAATGGCCCGACGATCTCGATTATGCCGGTAAACGCGTAGTCGTGATCGGCAGCGGCGCAACGGCGGTCACCATCGTCCCCGCCATCGCCGAGACCGCCGCTCATGTGACGATGTTACAGCGTTCGCCGACCTACATTGTCGCGCTGCCGACGCGGAACGCATTTGCCAGTTGGCTTCGCCGCCATCTGCCGATCCGCGCCGCCTACGCGATCGCGCGCTGGTTCTTCGTGCTGTTCGGGCTTTACGTTTTCCGCCGTGCCCGCCGCAAACCGGAGGCGGTGAAGCGTTGGATCGTCAACCAAGCTCGCGAGCACCTCGGCGCCGACTACGACGTCAAGACGCATTTCACGCCGCGCTATAACCCATGGGACCAACGCCTTTGCATCGCACCCGACGCCGACTTCTTCCGGGCGATCAAGGCCGGCAAGGCGGACGTGGTGACCGATACGATCGAAACCTTCACGCCGGCGGGCATTCGTTTGCAATCGGGTGACGAACTCAAAGCCGACATTGTCGTCACCGCCACCGGACTCAATCTGCAATTGCTCGGCGGCATCGAGGCCACGGTCGATGGCAAGCCGGTGAAACTCTCCGACACGATGAATTTCAAGGGCGCCATGTTCAGCGACATACCGAACTTCGCCGTGGTGTTCGGCTATACCAACGCCTCATGGACTTTAAAGAGCGATCTGACCTGCGCCTACGTCGCGCGGCTGATCGATTACATGGACAAGCACGACTATGCCTGGTGCGTTCCCCGCCAGCGTGACCCATCGGTCAAAGCCGAGCCGTTTGTCGATTTCTCCTCCGGCTACTTTCAGCGCGCGCGCGACCGACTCCCCAGCCAAGGTTCAAAGCGGCCGTGGCGGCTTTATCAAAACTATCTGCGGGATTTGCTCACGCTTCGCTACGGCGCGGTGAACGACCGCGCGCTTGAGTTCGTGCGGCGAAGCGAACAGGGAAAGGCTGGGTAACGGCGGCTCGGCAGTAGCCGGCGTGCACCTGCGCCTAGGCATGATCCGGAAAAGTGGAAGCCGGTTTTCCGAAAAGATCATGCTCGATCAAAATGCTGGAGCGAAAATCGATTCGATCTGAAACGATTTTGCTCTAGTGTCCCTCAAAGCTGATCAGCGTGCGCACCGACACGCCGAGCTTCCTGATTTTTTCCGCGCCGCCGAGATCGGGCAAGTCGATGATGAAACACGCCGCGAGGATCTCCGCACCCATCTGCATGAGCAACTTGCAAGCAGCCTCGGCGGTGCCACCGGTCGCCACCAGATCGTCGACCAGAATGACGCGCTCGCCCCTGAGCACCGCGTCTTCGTGTATCTCCATCTCATCGATGCCGTATTCCAGCGAATAGCCGATGCTCACGCGCTTGAACGGCAGCTTGCCCTTCTTGCGGATCGGGACGAAACCGGCCGAGACCTGATGAGCGACCGCACCGCCAAGGATGAATCCCCGCGCTTCGATACCGGCCACCTTGTCGATCTTGCTGCCGGCCCATGGCTGCACCAGCTCGTCGACCGCGCGGCGGAATGCCCGCGCATTGCCCAAAAGCGTGGTGATGTCGCGAAACATAATGCCCGGCTTGGGATAATCCGGGATGTTGCGGACCGCGGCCTTGAGATCACCGTCCAACG
>DATKRE010000166.1:0-3887 GCA_035532335.1 Xanthobacteraceae bacterium
CGCACTTGGCTCGCCAGCTCGAGCCCGTTCATGCCGCCCGGCATCAAGATGTCGGAGAACACCAGATCGATATCGCCTTCACGCTCCAGCAGGTCGAGGCCGGCCTGCGCGCTGGTGGCGATTTTGATGCGATAGCCGAGATCGGCGAAATAGGCGTTGGCGACGTCGACGACATCCGGATTGTCTTCGACCAGCAGCACGGTGCCGGCGGGCGGTGACGCATCGGCAGCGACGGGCGTCTCGCGCGGCTGCGTCTTGGCCTCGAAGCTCCGCGGCAGGAACAACGTGATCGCAGTGCCTCGCCGCACGGCGCTGGTGATGGTCGCGGCGCCGCCGCATTGGCGGGCGAACCCATAAACCTGCGAGAGCCCGAGCCCGGTGCCTTTGCCGACTTCCTTGGTGGTGAAGAACGGCTCGAACACGCGCGGCAGCACATCGGCCTGGATGCCCGCCCCGGTGTCGGCGACGCGGATGGCGACGAACTCACCGCTTAAGCCCTCTTCGCTGGCGTTGCCGCGCAGCACGATCGCCTTCACCGCGATGGTCAGCGCGCCGCCGGACGGCATGGCGTCGCGCGCGTTGAATGCCAGATTGAGCATGGCAAGTTCGAGTTCGCTGGCATCGACTTTGACCAAGCAGGGACGCTTGGGCGCGCTAACCCGGATCTCGATGTCGCCGCGCAACGAGCGGCTGAGCATGTCCTTGAGTTCGGGCAGCCAGTCCGACAGATCGATGACGCTCGGTTGCAGCATCTGCCGCCGCGAGAAGGCGAGCAGCTGGCGGGTCAGGCTTACGCCGCGCTCGGCGGCGTTGCCGATGGCATCGAGCAGCTGCACCTGTTTCTCGTCGGTGAGATGGCGGCGCAGCCGGTGCACGCTACCGCCGACGATCATCAGGAGATTGTTGAAGTCGTGAGCCACGCCGCCGGTCAGCTGACCGATCGCTTCCAGGCGCTGCGCTTGACGGAGCGCGCCTTCCGCCACCTCGCGCCGGTCGGCTTCGTCATAGAGGCGCCGCGTCCGGCGTAATGCGATACACAGCACGGCAAGAACCAGGGCCACCGCCGGCACGCCCACCATGAGTTGCCACAGCATTCCGGAAATCCACTCGGCGCGGAGCGCCGCACTTGTCACGCCGGCGAGCGCATAGACCGGATAGCCCGGCAACTTGCGAAACGCGAGATGCCGGGAAACGCCGTCGATGTCCGAGTTCGCCGTGTAAACGCCGTGCTCGACGCCTCGCGCGAGGTTGCGGCGGAAGGGGCTTGCCGCGGACAGTTGCCGCATGCGGTTGGCCAGCAACGGATAACGGGCGAGATAAGCGCCGTCGAAACGCACCAGCGCGAAGAAGCTGCCCTTGTTCTGCCCGATCAGCGCATAAAAATCCTCGAAGTATTTCGGTCGAACCGTGACCGAAATAACGCCGTTGAAACTGCCGTCGGGCGATTCCAGCCGACGTGAGAGATCGAAATAAGCGCCGCCGATGCCCGGCAGCCGCGGCCAGCGCGCATCGCTCACATACGTGCCCGGATTGCCGGCGACCTGCGCGCGGAAATAGTCACGGTCGTTAAAATTGATCCCGGCCGGCAACACGCGGACCGAACTCGCCACCAGCGGCTGCCCCTTGCGCCCGACCAGCACGATGCCGTTGAGTTGCGGTATGGTGGCCACGATATCGACGAGACGCTTGTGCAGTCGCGGTTCCTCGACGCGGATATCCTCGTCCGCCATGCCGCGCACGATCTCGTTGACCTCGGCAAAGGTGCGGTCGACGGTCTGGAAAACCTTGAGTGCCTGTTCCTGCATGACGTCGAGCGAACGCAGGATGCGTTCTTCGGCGACGGCATGAATGTCGCGATAGCTGACCCACGAGGCGTAAGCGAACAACGCCGCCGGGAGGACCACCGAGGCGATCATCATCAACAGCAAAAGGCGTACGGCCGTGTCCCGTGCGCTGCTCATCGGCTGCCAGCCCGGCCACTCAAGGTCACCAGTATTCCACGCGACAACGACGGGAATGAGGCAGGATTCCCGCCCCCGATCATTGCGTGCTTATGACCCAAAGCGAAGGCAAGGGCCCGGAATTGATTGGAGTTTTCCCGGTCGCGACCGGACCAGCGCGCTTATTCCGGCTTGAAGTTCATCGCGACGCCGTTGATGCAATAGCGCAGATGCGTCGGCGGCGGTCCGTCGTCGAAGACATGACCGAGGTGGCTGCCGCAGCGGCTGCAATGCACCTCGGTGCGCGCCATGCCGTAGCTGGTATCGGTCGAGATTTCCACGGCGCCGTCAGCCGGATCGTTGAAACTCGGCCAACCGGTGCCGCTTTCAAATTTCTTTTTCGATGCGAATAGCTGCTGCCCGCAACCGGCGCAGAAGAACGTGCCGCTGCGCTTTTCATAATTGAGCGCACAGCTTCCCGGCGGTTCGGTGCCGTGCGTGCGCATAATGCGAAACTGTTCGGGCGAAAGAAGCTTTCTCCACTCCGCCTCGGTGTGGGTCACCGGATATTGCTTCGTGTCCAATTGCTTCGTGTCCATGGGCTGTCACCCGCATGTTACAGGAACTCGACAAGAAGCAAGAAGATAGTGACAAACGCCGGGTTTTGAAAGGAAGCAGTGGTCCTTTTAATTCCAACATTCGCATGAGAGCCGAACGCGGATGCGAATATTAGAATTGGACCACTAAGGCAGCGCGTCAAAGCCCTCGGCGAAACCTTTGAGGCTCACCGGGAAGCCGATGCCTTCCTCGGGCGTCAGGAAGATAATGAAGGTCGCGGTATGACCTTCGCGCATCTTACGGACCAGGTCGTCTTCCATGGTGACTTCGGCGACACAGCCATTCGGCAGGCAGCGCACATAGCCGGCGCGCCCTACACTGACGTCGTCAATCTTCAATCCGAGCGCTTCCGGCAGCAGAACGCCGGGCGGCGCCAGCACCCGCATCAAATGCAGGTTGGTACCGGCCGGCCGCAGGATGATGATGGTCAGGCCCACATTGGGCCGCTCCTCCGAGGTCACGCTCTGCATCAGAGCGCATTGTTCGCTTTTTGCGCCGGGCGGCGTGTCGCAGCGAATCTGCCAATCGCCATGGACGGCGCGCACAGCGCCCTGCGCCAGTGCAGGCTGGGCCGCTCCGGCGAGCGCGGCAAGAACGGCAGCGACGACGCAAAATGCCGAGACCCGAAATGCCGAGACCCGAAATGCCGAGACTATTGGCCGCATTCCGCGCCCGCCTTCGACATTTGCCATCGTCATGTCCCTTCGGCGCGCCGGTTGGGGCTGGTCTTCAGGCGCGAATCATTTTCGGGCAGGCCGAATGCCGTGCGGCCTGCCTACATCGTGAGCCCACGGTGTCAAGATCGGATCAAAGCCAAGCCATTGTGGCTGGGCGAAGGACACCGGGAAGCTCGGCCCGCACGATCCCGGCCCGTCCTTTGGTTCGCGCCGCCGCCTATGGGGTGCGCATTGCGGCAGAACGCGATTTGTGGTCTTACGGGGGCGCCCCCCATCCGCCGATGCTTGTTCAGGATAGACTCGTGGCGCTGATGTCTGTTGCCGTCTTGGATAAAAGCCATCGTTGCCGCCGGGGCAAAAGCAATCGTTGCCGTTGGGCCACAAGATGTATCTAGTATACATATTATGCGGCGAGCTTCGCTGCGGCGGCCGCTGCAAGACATAGGGAGCCGGGAAACAGATGACGCTGTTCTCACGTTTGACCGCCTATAGGCTGCCCCTCGGGGCTTTGGGGATTTTGCTTTGTAGCGGGGGCGCTGCGTTTGCGGCGTTTGGTCACCCGGTGCCGTGGCAGATGGATCTTCAGGATTCGGCGACGCCGATCATGGACGACATCACCGGGTTCAACACGTTTTTGTTTTGGATCACCAGC
>DATKRE010000167.1:0-6742 GCA_035532335.1 Xanthobacteraceae bacterium
GAACAGGTTGTTGAACAGGTTCTCGGCCGCGTCCTTGGTCGGCGGCTCCCCGGGACGCATCATGCGGTAGATCTCGACCAGCGCCTCCAGGCGCGTCTTGGTCGGATCGATGCGCAGCGTATCGGAGATGTACGGACCGCGGTCCAGGTCATTGACGTAGAGCGTGTGGATCTCGGAGATTTCGGCCTCGACCAGCTTCTGCAGCGTCGGGGCGGTGAGCACCTCGTTGGCCTTGGCGATGATCTCACCGGTGCCGGTATTGACCACGTCGTGTGCCAGGATCTTGCCCTGCAGGTACTCGCGCGGCACCGGCAGCTGCTTCAGTCCCGCCTCCTCCAGCTGGCGTACATGCCGGGCGGTGATGCGCCGGCCTTCCTCGACGATGACCTGATCGCCGATGCGGATCTCGAAGGTCGCAGTCTCCCCGCGCAGGCGCTGGGCCACCAGCTGCATCGCCGCGCTGTCGGCCTTGAGCTCGAAGGTGTTCTTCTCGAAGAAGGTATCGAGGATTTCGGTCTCGCTCATGCCCAGCGCGCGCAGGATGATCGACACCGGGAGCTTGCGCCGCCGGTCGATGCGCGCGAACACGCAGTCCTTCGGGTCGAACTCGAAGTCCAGCCACGAGCCGCGGTAGGGGATGATGCGCGCGGAGAACAGCAGCTTGCCGGACGAGTGCGTCTTGCCGCGGTCGTGATCGAAGAACACGCCCGGGGAGCGATGCAGCTGGCTGACGATCACGCGCTCGGTGCCGTTGACGATGAAGGTGCCGTTGTTGGTCATGAGCGGAATGTCGCCCATGTAGACATCCTGTTCTTTGATGTCCTTGACCGACTTGGCGCCGGTTTCCTCGTCGATATCGAATACGATCAGCCGCAAGGTCACTTTGAGCGGCGCGGCGTAGGTCATGCCGCGCTGACGGCATTCGTCGACGTCGTATTTCGGTCCTTCGAATTCGTATTTGACGAATTCGAGCATCGAGGTGTTGGAGAAGTCGGAAATCGGGAAGACCGACTTGAATACGGCTTGCAGGCCCTCGTTGGGCCGGCCGCCTTGCGGCTCCACCACCAGCAGGAATTGGTCGTAAGATGCCTTCTGAACCTCAATGAGGTTCGGCATCTCCGCGACTTCCTCGATTTTTCCGAAAAACTTCCTTACGCGCTTCCGACCGATAAAAGTCTGCGCCATCATGTCCTCTCGCTCAATCGATCCATCAGGCCTGAATCATCGGATTCAGGCCTGCGCCCGCGCCGCTTGGCCCAGGCTATCGAGGCGATCAAGGCGACTCTCCAGATGGCCGCAATCCATCGCGACCGTCGGGACAGGCGTCAAACCACCCTATTTTCCGCGATTCGGCACCAAAGTCCGAATCTTCTAATACGCGCGCCGCCGGCGACATTTGGCGGTGATTTCGCGACCAAGTCCCGAATTCACCGATTTCCACCGTGCCCAGGTCGATTTTCACGCCCAGTCACGGCCAAAACTCACCCACGCCTGAATTCCCCGGGTCTCGCTCCGCGCGCCCGGGGACCTCGCTTAAGTAAGCACTGCTTACTTAAGCTCAACCTTCGCACCGACCTTTTCGAGGGTCGCCTTGATCTTGGCGGCCTCGTCCTTGTTGACGCCTTCCTTGACCGGCTTGGGCGCGCCTTCGACCAGGTCCTTGGCCTCCTTGAGGCCGAGCCCGGTCACGGCGCGCACTTCCTTGATGACCTCGATCTTCTTGTCGCCGACAGCAGTGAGAACCACCGTAAATTCGGTCTGCTCTTCGGCAGGCGCCGCACCGGCACCAGCGGCGGGTCCGGCCGCAACCGCAACTGCGGCGGCAGCGGAAACGCCCCACTTCTCTTCCAGCATTTTGGCGAGGTCGGCAGCTTCCAGCACCGTGAGGTGGGAGAGCTCATCAACGATTTTCTGCAGATCAGCCATGACTCATTGTCCTTCGGTTCAAACCTTCGAGTGGAAACGGCTTTAGGCGGCCGCTTCCTCCCCGCTCTTGGCGGCGTAAGCCGCGACAACGCGTGCGACCTTGGCGGCAGGGGCATTCACCACCTGCGCAATCTTGGTCGCCGGCGCCACGATCAGGCCGATGATCTTGGCCCGTAACTCGTCGAGCGAGGGAAGCGCTGCAAGCGCCTTGACCCCGTTCAGGTCGAGCGTGGTCTTACCCATCGCTCCGCCAAGGATCACGAACCGTTCGTGGGTCTTGGCGAAATCGACCGCCACTTTCGGGGCCGCGATCGGATCGCCAGAATAGGCGATCAAAGCCGGACCATTCAGAAGCGGACCGATTGAAGCGACGTCGCTGCCTTCGAGAGCGATTTTGGCCAAGCGGTTCTTCGCGACTTTGACGCTTGCGCCCGCCTGCCTCATCTGCCGTCGCAGAAGTTGCATCTGGGCGACCGTCAGGCCGGAATAATGAGCAACGACGACGACCTTGGTGGCCTTGAACAGTTCACCAAGGGTGCTGACGAGCTCGCTTTTTGCCGCGCGATCCAACGGAACTCTCTCCGGTTGGCGGTCATCCTTGCGGAAGCCGCCGGGGTTGATGCCACCGCCCGGATTGGTCCGGACAGCCCTTACACACACCTGCCCCCCGGCATGAGCTTCCGCTCCGCCGGGCCGTCGAGGTCAGAACCGAAGGGCAATTTGCCCTACGTCTTCACCCGTCTATGCTGGTCCACCAGTAGGCGGATTAAGCCGTTTCCGGCACCTGCGGTCTCGGACAGGACCCGTTCCCTACTCACCGCTAAGCTTCTCCATCTCTTAGAAAATCCACGAAGGATCGATCTAAGAGCGGCCTCGCTTTCGCAGGTTTTGAGGAGCGAATAAGATCGCACCGACAAACCGGGCCGGCACGCCCATCGGCGGCTTTTAGCCCCTTCCGGTGGTTTTGCCAAGCCTGGAAACGCCAGCCTGTGAAGGCCAAGCTTGCAAACGCTAAGGCCGTAAAGCCAAGTCGGTAACTTCGCATGGGTGGGAGGCATTCAAATGACTGAAGCCAAAGGCTTGTTCACCGACGGCGCGGCTTACGACCAGTTGGCGCGCCGCTTCACACGCCCCGCCGGCGAAGTCTTCCTCGATTGGCTGGCGCTGCCCGCGAATTTGGACTGGATCGACGTCGGCTGCGGCACCGGCGCCTTCACCCAGCTTGTGCTCGATCGCTGCGCACCCAAGCGCGTCAGCGCCATCGACCCTTCCGCCGAACAGATCGCCTATGCGCGCACGACGGCGGCGGCAAAGCGCGTCGACTTCCAAGCCGGCGATGCGCAAGCGCTGCCGTTCGGCAACGCCGCGTTCGATGCCGGCACGATGGCGCTTGTGATCAGTTTCGTTCCCGATCCCGACAAGGCGGTCGCCGAACTCAAGCGCGTTACTCGGCCCGGCGGCACGATCGGCGCGTATATGTGGGATTTCCTCAACAAGGGATCGCCGCGCCAGCACCTGGGCGATGCCGTCAAGCGCGTCGGCGTCGCGGTTCAACAGCTGCCCGGTTACGCGCATTCGCGGATGGAGGCGATGGAAGGCTTTTTCAAATCGGCCGGACTTGCCGACATCGCAACGCGCATCATCGAATTGGAGGTCGCTTACGACAATTTCGACGAGTACTGGACGCAACAAACCGCACTGGCGAGCGGTGCGGCAGCGAATATCCGCAGCATGTCGGCGCCGGACGTCGAGCGTTTGAAGGCGGACCTGCGCGCGAACCTGCCCAAGGATAAAACGGGTCGCATTACATACAGGGTGAAAGCCAACGCCGTGAAAGGCCGCATACTGGGATAAGCGCACCAGGACTTCAGCGCACCAGCGCTTCCGATGCGGCAAACAAAGGGCGCGCAGACAACGCCCGCGCGCCCTGACATGACGTTTGATTTTAGCGACCTATGACGGGAACAAGCTTCCCGGCTCGACCTTCACACCGGGACCTTGCGTCGACGAAATCGCCACGCGGTTGATAAAGTGACCCTTGGCGCCTTGCGGCCGCGACTTTTGAACCGCATCGGCCAGCGCGCGGATATTCTCGATCAGTTTTTCCACGCTGAACGAGGCTTTGCCGATCCCGGCCTGCACGATCCCGGCTTTCTCGGCCCGGAACTCGACCGAACCGCCTTTGGCTCCCTTCACCGCGTTAGCGATGTCCATGGTTACGGTGCCGACCTTCGGGTTCGGCATCAACCCGCGCGGGCCGAGGACTTTGCCGAGCCGGCCGACCAGCGGCATCAGATCGGGCGTGGCGACCACGCGATCAAAATCGATCGTGCCGCCTTGCACCTTCTCAACCAGATCTTCGGCGCCAACCACGTCGGCGCCGGCCGCCTTTGCCTCGTCGGCCTTCTGGCCACGCGCGAACACGGCGACCCGCACCGAGCGGCCGGAGCCGTTCGGCAGGTTGACGACACCGCGCACCGTTTGGTCGGCGTGACGCGGATCGATGCCGAGATTCATCGCCACTTCGATGGTCTCGTCGAATTTCGCCTTGGCGCGTTCCTTGACCATCTTCACCGCTTCATCGAGCGGATAGAGCTTTTCGCGATCGACGCCTTCTCGCGCCGAACGTGCGCGTTTGCCAATGCTCATCACTTCACCTCCAGTCCCATCGAGCGGGCGGAACCCTCGATCATGCGCATGGCGGATTCGATGGTGTCGCAGTTCAAATCTTTCATTTTTTGCTCGGCGATTTCGCGGACCTGCGCCTTCGTTACCGAGCCCGCGATGTCGCGGCCCGGCGCTTTCGAGCCGCTTTCCAGCTTGGCCGCTTTTTTGAGAAAGTGCGACACCGGCGGCGTACGCAACTCAAATGAAAACGAGCGGTCGGCATAGACCGTGATCGTGACCGGGATCGGTGTGCCCTTTTCCAGCTTCTGGGTCTGCGCGTTGAACGCCTTGCAGAACTCCATGATGTTGAGGCCGCGCTGGCCGAGCGCAGGACCGATCGGCGGCGACGGATTGGCCGCCCCCGCCGGCACCTGCAATTTGACATAGCCGGTAATTTTCTTCGCCATTCTTTACTCCATTAGTGGTGCGGATCTTGACGGCTGGCGGCCGCCTCACCTCCCACGCCTTGCAAACCCCGCTTATAGCTTTTCCACCTGCCCGAATTCCAGCTCCACCGGTGTGGCGCGGCCGAAAATCGACACCGCCACTTTGAGGCGGGAACGGCCCTCGTCCACTTCCTCTACCGTGCCGTTGAAAGAGGCGAACGGACCATCCGAGACGCGGACCTGCTCGCCGACCTCGAAGGAGATCGAGGGTTTCGGCCGCTCGATACCTTCCTGCACCTGCTGGATGATGCGCTGCGCCTCCGCTTCCGACAGCGGCATCGGCTTGTTATCGGAGCCGAGGAAGCCGGTCACCTTGGGCGTGTTTTTGATCAGGTGATAGGCATCGTCGGTCATCTCCATCTTCACCAGCACGTAGCCAGGGAAGAATTTGCGCTCGGCGTCGACTTTGCGCCCGCGCCGCACCTCGACGACCTTTTCCTTGGGGACGAGGATTTCCTCGAACAGACTGGCAAGACCACGCTGCTTCGCCTGCTCGCGAATGGAGTCGGCGACTTTATTCTCGAAGTTCGAATAAGCGTGGACGGCGTACCACCGGCTGGTCATGGCATGGATTCCGGGATCATGAATGTAATGCACGAATAAAAGCCGCTCACGAGTTGATACCGAGCAGGAAACCGACGCCGAGCCGCATGATCTGGTCGGCCAGTAGGAAAAAAATCGACGCGATAAAGACCATCACGAACACCATCATAGTGGTGACCGTTGTCTCCTTGCGCGTCGGCCAGGTGACTTTCTGCGCCTCGGCACGCACTTCCTGCAGGAACTTGAATGGTTCGAACTTGGCCATTGCTCGTCCAAAATAGTCATTCCCCGCCCACTTTTCAGGAAGCAGACCGGCAGAGCCGTCCTTTTTGGGGAAATGTTCGCCGCGGAAGTCCGATCATCGGGCCGCTGACGATGCGGAATTCCTACTGCCCGCGGGCCAAATCGTCAAGCAAGGAAACGAGGCCAAGCTTGAAAGGAAGCCAGCCTTGAAACGGGCCAGACTTAAAAGGAGGCGAGGCCAGCTTTGGCGGGAGTTTAAGGAAGCGAGGCCAGATTTGGCAGGAGTGGAGGGAGTCGAACCCCCAACCCCCGGTTTTGGAGACCGGCAAGGATTATCTCAGCCAATCATTTCCTTTGCTAATCGCTGTCGAATTTCAATTGCTTAGTCGGCCCAATATCACGCCACATTCTGTCCAGTTCTAAGCAATTACATCGCGTTTAGGTCCATGCTGGGTCCTGAGCGCATGCAAGCGTGCCGCAAAAGACCGGGGGTGGGTGCCCGGGGTGGGGTCCTAATCGCAAGCGCGAGCAGAATTTCGGATGCCGTCTCTCGCACGCGGCGAATTTAAAAATCAGACCGACAAATAGACCGGGGCGTCTCAATCGGCACGGCCCTTAACTCGTCGATAAACGCGATCTTTCAACGACGCTTCGGATCACGGATCAGATCACAAGCGTCAACGCGTAAGGCTTGTGCGAGCCGGCCCAGAATCGTGACGCTCGCCGAAACGACAGCGCGTTCGATCGAGCCAAGATAACGAGCGCTAAGCCCCGCTCGATCAGCCAATTCCTCTTGAGTCAGTCTTCTTGCGTGGCGTGCGCGGCGCACATTCATGGCCATGGCCTCTTTCAAATCCATGGCCAAAATGGCAACAATAGTAGGAACGATGTTGCCAGGAACGATCGTTCCTATTCGT